>JAYRVL010000751.1:0-1781 GCA_041918575.1 Anaerolineae bacterium
ACCAGTCGCCAATTCTTCAGAATAAACTCGTGAATTTCAGCCTTGATCCAGTGAACGGCAAACGAAAACAGTCTGACGCCGCGCTCCGGCTCGAAACGCTTGACTGCCTTCATCAGGCCGATGTTGCCTTCCTGAATCAGGTCGGACTGCGGCAGGCCATAACCAGAATAGCCACGCGCGATCGTTACGACTACTCGCAGATGCGACATGACCAGCTGCCGCGCGGCATCCAGATCGTTATGGCGTTGCAGGCGATAGGCAAGGGCGAGCTCTTCATCCTGCGACAGCAAGGGGATGCTGTTCACACTCTGGATGTAATGCTCAAGGCTGCTGGCATCCGAAACAACGGGTAAAGTCATAGCTGCATTCACAGTCGGGTTCCTCCTGCGGTGATATTAGCACTCCTTACATGGGAGTGCTAATCGGGAAAAAAGTTCACCGTCGGCTCATCGTGGCTGACGTCAGCTTGGCTGCTGGCCAAGATGCCGGTTGACTGCCAGCAGGGCTCCGGCCCAGCAAAGTATTGCGGTTGTGATCACGGTAAGGGCAAGACCGGCGATGTCCGGCATCCGGAGCGAAAAATCGGCGGCATAAAGGCTGGCTACTTGCTTGACGTCCGGTTCCAGCCAGTAAAGAGCCGATGCCACGCAGGCAATGCCGGTCAGTGCGCCAAGCAAACCCTGGAGCGCGCCGAAATAGGCAAATGGCCGGCGAATGAAGGTGTTGGTCGCCCCAATCAATTTGCTGACCTCGATTTCGTCACGTTTTGTCAGTACCTGCATGCGGATCGAGTTGGCAACGACGACCAGCAGAGCCAGTCCGAGTGCGGCTGCCAGCATCAGTGTCAGTCGATGGCCAAAGTCAAGGATGGCAGCCAGTCTGCGCGCCCATTCATTATCGTGCTGGATGGCTTCAACCTGCGGTAGAGCGCGCAGGGTGGAGGTCAGCTTTTGCAGGGCTGCCGGGTCGGCCGATTTCGGGGTTAGAACGAATGCGTCAGGCAATGGATTGTCAGGTAATGAATCGAGGATAGCTCCCATTCCTGTTTGTTTCATCGCCTCCAGCGCTTGCTGCCGGTCGATCAGCCGGATGTCAGACAGTTCTGCATATTGCTGCAGCCGGGTTTGTAACGCGCGGATTTCGGCCGTTCCTGTGCCGGTCTGCAGGTAAAGGGTGATCTGGTTATGCTGGGGTAGCTGGCCGATCACGCCTTCCAGATTGGTCAGCAGGGTATAAAGTCCAAGCGGGAAGCTGACGGCAAAACCAATAACCAGCGTATTCAGCAGGCTGGACAGCGGCATGTGGATAAATTGCCGGATGGCGTTGCGCAGGGCGATGCTGCGCAGGCGAAGCGCGCTCATTGGCTCAAGGTTCCCTTGTTCAGTCGCAGGATACGATGGGGGCGTTGTTTCAGAAAGCCTTCGTCATGGGTAGAGAGCATGATCGTCACCCCCACCTGATTGAATGACTCAAACAAATCCATGATGTCTTCGGCGTAGGCGTGATCCAGATTGCCGGTTGGTTCGTCGGCCAGCAAGATGCTTGGGCGATGCACGATTGCGCGGGCAATACACAGGCGCTGTTGTTCGCCACCCGACAAATGGATTGGATTGAGTTTTTCCTTCGGCAGCAGGCCAACCCGGTCCAGCGCGGCGCGAGCGCGTTTCTGGGCGTCCTGGTGCGAATAGCCCGCGATGTCCAGCGGCAATCTGACGTTGTTCATCACCGAGCGGTCAAACAGTAGCTTGTGGTCCTGAAAAATCAGGCCGATATTGCGCCGC
>JAYRVL010000752.1:0-2777 GCA_041918575.1 Anaerolineae bacterium
CAATGGCCGAGCCGGCGGCATTGGGCATCCGTTCAGCCAGGAAGACCTCGGACGGGTTCGTCACCTCGCTCATGCCCTGGCTGCCCATCTCGAACACCCCCACCTCGTCGGTGGCGCCAAAGCGGTTCTTCACCCCACGCAACAGGCGATAGGCGTGAAAGCGCTCACCTTCCAGGTAGAGCACCACATCCACCATATGTTCCAGCACCCGCGGTCCGGCAATCGCGCCATCCTTAGTGACATGTCCCACCAAGAAAATCGGCGTGTTTTGAGCCTTGGCCAGGCGCACCAGCGTGGCCGCGCTCTCGCGCACCTGGCTGACGCTGCCCGCTGCGGATGAGACGCTGTCGGTGTAAATGGCCTGGATCGAGTCCACCACCACCAGGGCCGGCTGCAAGGCCTGAATGTGGGCCAACATGCTTTCGACGTGATTGTCGGCCAGGACGAACAGGGTGCGGTCGGCAATGCCCAGGCGCTCGGCGCGCAGTTTGATCTGGGCGGCCGATTCTTCGCCGGACACGTAGAGCACGCTGCCGCGCTGCGCCAGCATGGAGCACATCTGCAAGAGCAGCGTGCTCGTGCCAATGCCCGGATCGCCGCCGATCAGGACGGCTGAACCGGGCACGATGCCGCCGCCCAAGACCCGGCTCAGCTCGCCGATCGGGATGGGAATGCGCGCGTAGCCGTCAGCCGGAATATCAGGCAGGGCCTGCGGCGCGCTGCTCGCCGGCGCCAGGCCGTCACGTCGTCCCAACGCCGGTTCCGATTCCAGCGTGGTCTCGACCAGGGTGTTCCATTCTCCACAGTCTGGGCAGCGCCCCATCCACTTGGGGCTGGTGTTGCCGCACTGCTGGCAAATGAAAACAACCTTTGCTTTGGCGGTCTTTGCCATGATTCGAATCCTTGTCAGCTCGTCATGTCGCGGGGGCTCTCGACCCAGGGCCGCGGTCGTCTCATGTTCCCCGGCTTCCGACGGTCGCGACGCGGTGAGCGTCGCGTCACCAGGTTGAGCAGCGCGCGGGTGATGTCGGTGGTGGCTTGCGGCCTGGCCATGGCCCGCGCCCGCGTCGACATGACCTGCAGCCCGGTGTGGCCCGGCGTCAGCCACTCGCGCACGGTGCGGCCGATCTCCTCCGGTTCTCGGCTGAACGCGCCGATGCCATTCTTCAGCACGTAGGTCACATTGCCGGTCTCTTGCCCCTCGATGTAATCGCTGAGCATGATGGGCCGGCCGATGATGCAGGCCTCGATGATGGCGCCAGGCCCGGCCTTCGTTACCACGCAATCGCTGGCGGCCATCCATTCGGCCATGTTGCGCACAAATCCCTGCACCACAACCGGCAGCGGCCAGGTTTGATGGCTCAGGGTCGCGCGCAGTTTCTCATTGCGCCCGCAGATAACCGCAATCTGCCCGTTGACCGGGCTCAAGGCTCGCGCCAGCGCCCGCGTGATTTCGGCCAAAGGCCCCATGCCTTCCCCGCCGCCGATGACCAGGGCCGTGGGGCGGTCCTCCGCCAGGTTGAGCGCGCGGCGCAAAGACGCCTGATCTTGGCCCGGCGCGGAAAAGCGAGGATTGACCGGCAGGCCCAAGAGGTGCAGCCGGCCACGCGGCACCCCGCGCTGCAAACCCAGGTCGAAGAGGGCCTGGCTGCCCACCGTAACCAGGTCAACGTCTGGGCAAAACCAGGTGGGATGGCCGCCGCCCAGGTCGGTGACGACGGTTGCCGCCGGGCAGTAGTTGCCGGCGGCGCGCAGCAAACGCAGCGGAATGTGGTTGAGAAGCGGATGCACCGAGATGTACAGATCGGGATGCTGGGCGCGCAGGTAGCCGCCCAACGGCCCGCGTAAGATGGGCAAAAAAGAGTGCTGCAGCAGCCGCCAGCGCCAGGCCGCTTCGGGCAGCCACCAGCTCAATTTCCAGAGGGAGGGCGCCTTGGCGACGACCGGCGCATAGGCGTGACGCACCTGGTTGAGCGGCCAAAAGGTGTGGTTGGAGAGCAGGTCGGCCACCACAACCTCGACTGTGTCGCCACGCTGTTGTTTGATCACCGCAGCCAACGACTCTGCGGCGCTGCGGTGTCCCCCGCCTGTGTCGGACATGCCAATAAGAATTTTGAGCACGTTAGAACGCCCCTTTTCCGAGAATGACGCGAGGAATGGTCCTGAACAAGATTTTGAGATCGAGTCCGAAGGACCAATTTTCGCAATAGAACGTATCGAGGAGCACCATTTCTTCGAAGCCCACCAGGCTGCGGCCCGAAACCTGCCACAGGCCGGTGATGCCAGGCGAGGCTTCCAGGCGCCGCTTGTGCCATTCCTCGTACTGCGCCACCTCTTCCGGCAAGGCCGGCCGCGGTCCCACCAGGCTCATGTCGCCCTTCAGGACATTGAGGAACTGCGGCAGTTCATCCAGGCTGGTGCGGCGCAGCACGCGCCCCACACGGGTGGTGCGCGGGTCGTCCTTGATCTTGAACATTGGCCCGTCGGCCTCATTGAGCGCTCGCAGGCTGTCCTTCTGCTCCTCGGCGTTTGCCACCATGGAGCGGAATTTATGCACCACGAACGGCCGGCCGTCGCGCCCGATGCGCTCCTGGTTGAAAAGCACCGGCCCGGCCGAATCGAGCTTGATAGCAAGGGGAACGATGAGCCAGAAGGGTGCGGCGAGAGTGAGGGCCAGGATGCTGACCAGGACATCCAACATGCGCTTGACTGCCAGGTTGATGCCGGTGATGGCAACGGGCTGCATACCGATGAGTGGAATGCCATTGATTTGATCG
>JAYRVL010000753.1:0-2126 GCA_041918575.1 Anaerolineae bacterium
CAAGGAAGAGGCATGCGCGAGAGGTCGAACAAGTCCATAGCGCACAAGCGCCGCCGGCTGGGGGGCAATCGCGACGATGAAGTCATGGAGCCAGGGAGGAACTATGCACATCCGATCACAAAGCGCGCGGCGACACAGCAAGTTCCGTTGCAAGGCGCGATTCCTCCGCGACCTCTGCGGTGAAAAATGCGGTGTACGTTTGGAATAGCTGTCGCCAAGCATGATGAGTTGCTCTCCCCCGCCAAACGTGTTATCATAATCGGCATGAGCGATATTCTCCTTCTGATCGGCGTCATCTTGCCGCCGCCGGCCCTGGACATGCTGGGCGCGGTGCGTGATGAGTTCACCGTGCAGACGCCCTACGGCCCGGCCGGCCCTTTTGCCCACCGCGACCAGGTCCTCGTCCTGCCCTATTCCGGTTTGCCTGACCGCACCGACCCGCGGGCCACGTTGTGGGCTGCCAAGGACCTGGGCATCACGCGCGTGATCGGCTGGGATGCAGTCATCGGTCTCAACCCACTGCTGCGCCGGGGCAGCCTGCTTGTGCCGGACGACTTCATTGATTGGACGCGCCATCAGCCGACCACTTTTTTCGAGCGCCGGGGGCTGGGCTACCTGGCGCAGATGCCGGCCTTTTGTCCGCAGTGTCGCCGGGCGCTGCTGCACGCCCTGCCGGGGGCCGCGACCGTGGGCACTTACCTGGGCTTCGACGGCCCACGCCGCGAGACCGCGGCCGAGGCGCGCCTCTTCCGCGCCTGGGGCGCGGACGTCCTGGGTCTCAACCTGGCGCCGGAGGTCATTTTGGCCAAGGAGCTGGAGTTGTGCTTCGTGGGGCTGACCACGGTGGTGGAGCCAGGCGCTGACCGCGTGCCGGACGATGGCCCATCACCGGCTGGCGGCGAGCACAGCGGGGAATTTCGCCTGGCGCTGCGCCGCGTGTTGGAGGTCCTGCCCGGGCTGGCGACGGCGCTGCAAGGCCCGCGCGCCTGTCCGTGCAGCCAGAGCCAGGCCGGATCGCGCAGCCGCGGCGCGCTGGGCGCAGATTGGAAGACCTGGTTTTGAGGCGAAGCCTGGCCGACGGCGTCGTCACGCTGCCAGCTAGAACTGCAGGCTCATGTGTGCGGCCCAGGTGTCTTTCAGTCGTCGGGCATCGGACTTGGCGACGCGGCCGAGCCGGAATATCAGCAAGGATTGTTCCAGGCAATCCAACCGAGACAAGCGCACGGTGGAGGCCGCACGCAAGCCCCCTCTTTGCCAATCACCCAGCGATACGTCTGTCGGCGTACGCGGCGCAGCCGAAGTGACGGCTGCCACTACCGCATCCTGGCCGTCCAGCCAGAGCACGAGGATAGGACGCCGCTTGGCCCCACTCCCATCCGTAAAGGGAATTTCCGCCACCCAGAAGTCACCGGGCTGGCAATTCATCGTATAACCCCTCATCTTCTGGCGAGTAGCTATTCAGAAAGGCGCTGTGGCTGCGAATAGATGGCGTAGACATGGTTGCTATGGGATAGGGCCGTATCGTAATCAGCCAACGTCCGGCATCCACCGCATTGATGAGATAGGCTGGCAAGGTCAGCTTCTCGCCGGGCTTGAGTTCAATCTCATATGTCAAGTTGAGCAGGCTCATGGCAATCCTCCCAAATTCAGCGTCGCGTGATTTCCCTATCTGCCGCGTCCCGATCATACAATCAGTGCCGTGGTTTGTCAACCTCATCCTGATCTGCGACGACTTGCTGCTTCTGGCCGGACGACGCCGGTTCGGTGAAGCGACCTTCGTGGCAGAGCACGTCGTCACGCCGGAGACGTGACCTACGGTGGGTTTACCTCACGGCAGGAAGAAGAAGGCCAGGGCGACGATGATGTAGAGTGCCAGTAGTTGCGCGCCCTCCAGCCAGTTCGATTCTCCATCGAGCGAGACAAAGGCCGCGATCAGCGCGGCCGCAAACAGCGTGATGATCTCGAACGCGTTGAAGACGAGGGTTAGCTCATTGCCGAAGAGCAGGCTGATGAAGACCAGGATGGGCGCCACGAAAAGCGCAATCTGCAAACTGGAGCCGACGGAAATACCCAGGCTGAGGTCCATCTGATTCTTGAGCGCGACCTGCACCGCCACCAGGTGTTCG
>JAYRVL010000754.1:0-3584 GCA_041918575.1 Anaerolineae bacterium
GACGAAACGCCACCGCCTCCCCCGGATGATCAGCCTTGGGGTGTTCGATTTTGTCCACCGCCCGCGTCAGTTTGTCAGCCGGCAGCAGGCAGATCTCGGCATTGGTTAGTCCGCGAGCGGTGTGCAGCTCCGGCACGAATGGTTCTGGCAAATTGCGTCGCACAGCCACCTGGCGATCTGTCAGGGGTAGATGTTGGCATAGAATGGTATCGAGGGTCGAATTGACCGAAAACGAGGTGTTCAGCCACGCCCAAACGAAGACCATCGTTCCGGCAAGCAAAATAACGATGGCGCCGCCCCACAGCCCTGGTGAGCGCGGCCTGCGAAATGAAGAAACAGTCATCATGAACTTCCTCCTCACACAACCTGGTCAAGATATGTTCGTTTTGTCTGCTGGCGTGAGTGCGATTAAAATGATGATAGCTGCAAGCAGGAATAGACGTCACTTTTCCGCCGAAGGAAACGGGCGCACTTCGTGCCCGCTTGCAGCATAGCTGTTCATCTTGCTGGCCAATTTGGACAGGATGAACAGGATGCACAGGATTTTTGTCCTGCGGTGGGCAAAACGATAGGCCTGGTGTACGTGCTGATTCACGGTTGCATCGGGGATCGTTGCGGTGGGTGATTGCGGCGCAAGGATTTGCGTCGGCGTTGCACCCGTAGGTTTGGATGAAGAGAGTATACCAGATTTTTCCTGTCATCAGTCTGTCAATTTATGGCAGAACCCTGTCAATTTCTATCTGAGTTTGAGTTCGATGGGCAAACGACCCCGGGAGCAGACGAGACCGAGACGTTAGGAGACCAACGGAAGAATTTACATGACTCAACAAGAACACACCTACGCAATCCAGGTTACCTGGACCGGCAACCTGGGCCAGGGCACTCGCAGTTACCGCAGCTACGCGCGGACGCATGAAATCACGGCCGCGGGCAAGCCGGCGATCCTCAGCTCGGCCGACCCCGCGTTTCGCGGGGACGGCACGCGCTACAACCCGGAAGACCTGTTGGTGGCGTCGCTGGCCTCCTGTCATATGCTGTGGTATCTGCACCTGGCGGCAGAGGCCGGCATTGTGGTAACGGCTTACGTGGATCAGGCCAGCGGGGTGATGGTGATCACCGCGGACGGCGGCGGCCATTTCACCTCGGCTGTCCTACAACCGCAGGTGACGATCCGACCGGGCGGAGACCCTGACCTGGCCGCACGTCTGCACACCCGCGCGCACGAACTGTGCTTCATCGCCAATTCGGTCAATTTTTCGGTGGCGTGTGAACCAACGGTGATTGTCGAGGCCGAATTCACCGCGAAGGACGCTTGAGCTACTCGGCTGCCAGCCGCTGGGCCAGGGCTGTTTCCTCGGCCAGGTCATGCACTTCGCCGTCGAGGCGCGCGGCGCGTACGGTTTGCAGGATCTGGCGATAGAGGGGGCCGGGCGGCAGACCTAACTGGCGCAGGCGGTGGCCGTTGAGTTCGATCTGCACATGCTTGAGGCTGCGTTCGTAGAGGTCCATGCGCTGTTGCACCAGCCATGAGTCGCTGGCCACGCGCGCCACCAAGCGGGCCGCGGCGCAGATCGGATGCAGGGCCTGGTCAACCTGGCTGAGGCGCAGAGTGGGTTGGGCCAGCTCAGGCAGGCGCTGCCGCAAGGCCCGCATGTCGCTCAACAGGCGCATGGTGTCATGGCGCAGGCGCAAACGCTCATGCACCTGTTGAGCGGCCTCGGCCGGCTGGCGGAAAAGCATTAGCGCCAGGTAGAGCCGCGGCAATTCCTGAACAGGCGGCGTCTGGCTGTCGCCGGCCAGTTGGCGGTCCATGCGCACATGGCGCAGGTCAGCGAAGCGATCGGCCAGCCAACGATCGTAGATGAGATGCGCGCTCAAGCGCCCAAGCACCTGCAACTGCTGCAAGCGCGCCAGGGCCAACTCTGGCTCGGCCTCTTCCAGGATCAACTCCAGTTCATGCCGCACCCGCGCCGGGCTAACCTTGGGCAGCAGGTCGAGCGCATCGGCGATCAACTGCTCGGTGCGCGCTTCGATCTGAAAATGAAAACGCTGCTCGAAACGCACGGCGCGCAGAATTCGCGTGGGGTCTTCAATGAAGCTGAGGCTGTGCAAAACACAAATAACGCCATTGTTCAGGTCTCCCACGCCGTCGTAGAAGTCGAGCAATTGACCCCAATGCTCCGCATCCAGACGAATCGCCAGAGTGTTGATGGTGAAGTCGCGGCGGTGCAGATCGAGTTTGATCGAAGATCGCTCCACGGTGGGCAGCGCAGTGGGGTGTTCATAGAACTCGGTGCGCGCCGTCACGAAATCGAGACTGGACACCGGCGGCGCGGCGCTGTCCACGCCGCTGAGATGCACCGGCCGGTCGCCCTCCTCCTCTTCCTCACTGCCCGGCTCACTCTCATCAGCCGCCTCAGCTTTGCTCTCTGCGCTCAAAATCCATTTGGCCGTGCCAAAGCGCTTGTGCGAGCGCACCCGGCCGCCGTACAGGGCCGCCAGACGCCGCGCCAGGCTGATCGCGTCGCCTTCCACGACCAGGTCAATATCAAAATTCGGTACGTTGAGCAGCAGATCGCGCACGAAGCCGCCCACCGCGTAAAGTGGGTAGTTCAGGTCGGCGGCGGCCTCGCCTGCGCAATGCAGCAGGTTGACCAGCGCCGGCGGCAGCAGGGTTTCCATGCGCGTGCTGATGTCCGGCGCCGGGCGTGCGGGCAGCGGCGCGCCCCACAGCTTGATCAGGTCGGTGCGCGTGACGATGCCGATCAACTCACCCGTTTGGCGGCTGACCACCGGCACCTGCCCCCAACCGCTTTCGATCATGCGCCGCTGGACAACCTCGATGCTGTCCTCCGGCGCCACGCTGATGCTGCCTTTGCTCATCACCTGGGCCACAGGCGCCTGCCCCAGACCGTGGCGCAAGGCGCGGTCCACCTGGCCGCGCGTCAACATGCCCACCACCTGGTTCAGATCGGCCACCGGAAATCCTTCGAAGCCAAAGCGCTGCATACGCGTGGCCGCATCGGCAATCGTCATGTCGGGCGCCAGGGTTTGCAAGCCGCGCGACATGATCTCGCCGACGGTCACCGAGGGGCGCACGTGCCGCTGGAGCAGATCAACCAGGGTTGCCCGCGCCTCGCGTAGGGAACGACCGCGCATCAGCGCGGCGGCGGCGCGGCGATGGCCGCCGCCTCCCAACGCGGATGCAATGACGCCCACGTCCACGGCGTCGCTGCTGCTGCGCGCCACGATCTGGATGCGATCGTCCAGTTCAACGAGCAAGAAGACCGCCGCCGGTTCGTAAAGATCACGCACGCGGTGGGCCAGGGTTGAAATCTCGTCGTCGAAGGAAGGCAGGCTGGCCCAGGCGATGATGACCGGCTGGCCGCCGAACTCGAACGGTTCGCTGTGGGTGATGAGCTGATCGAGCAGGTCGCGCTGCTCGGTGGTGAGGGAGTGGTGCAGGAATCGGTTGACGACCTCCAGGTTGGCGCCCTGGGCTGGCTGCAGCAGCCAGGCCACGCATGCCGCGTCGCGGGCCGTCGTGGCGCTGTAGGTCAACGCGCCGGTGTCTTCGTAAATGC
>JAYRVL010000755.1:0-1668 GCA_041918575.1 Anaerolineae bacterium
CAAAACGGGGTCTGTGTTTTTCCGGATGGCAGCGCCTGTGACGAGTGGGCCTATTTCCGGGGGGAGTGCGCTCCCGCCTCACAGGAAAGCCCAACACCTGTCATGACTGCTGAGCCGACCACGGAAGGAAGTGGAGGCTACATGCCACCCGGTACTGCGGAAGCGATAGCGGATTGGTGGGGCGTCATCAAGAGCACGCCGCCCGGCGCACAGTTCGATGACACCTTCGAGCGGCAGGACCTGGGACAGGTCATCCTGTTTGGCATTGACTCCCTGGACCCGGCGGTGCAGTCCCAGATCAAGGCGCTGCGCGATAGTGGCAAGATCGTGCATCTCTATGGTACATTACTGAGCAACGTGCCCGACGTCAACGGCTCGCAGGTCCAGGTGGACCGTATCGAGGTTGAAGAGTAACATAAGGAGTAGTCACGTGGAAAAACCAATCATCCTGGCTCGAAACATACACAAAACCTTCCGCAACGGCAAGATCGAGGTGCATGCCCTGCGCGGCGTAGATCTGTCCATCGCGGCCGGCGAGATGGTGGCCGTGATGGGGCCATCGGGGTGCGGCAAGACGACCTTGATCAACTGCCTTTCCGGCCTGGACAGCTTCGATACGGGCGAGGTAGAAATCGAAGGCGCCGCCCTGCGGGCGATGAGCGACCGGGCGCGCACCAGCTACCGGGCCAGGCGCATGGGCTTCGTGTTCCAAACCTTCAACCTGCTCCCCGTCATCACTGCGGTGGAGAATGTCGAACTGCCCCTCCTGCTCAGCGGCGTCCGCCCGCGGGAGGCCCGCCAGCGTGCCCTGCGCGGCCTGACCCAGGTGGGACTGGCCGATCGCGCGGAGCATCGCCCGGCGGAACTCTCCGGCGGCGAGCGCCAACGGGTGACCATTGCGCGGGCGCTGGCCAGCCACCCCGCGATCGTCTGGGCCGACGAGCCAACCGGCAACCTGGACACCAAGTCGGCCGCGGATGTGCTCACGCTGATGCGCGACTTGAACCGGGAACAAGGTCAAACCTTCGTGATCGTCACCCATGACCCCAAAATCGGTGACCTGTGCGACCGCGTCATCCACATGCAGGATGGCGAGATCGTGGCCGATGTGCGCGATGCGGCGACAGGGGAAGAGGGGCAACTATGACAACTCAACCTGGCTTCGGCCCGGCCCAAACATGGGCCATTGGACTCCTGGCCGCGGTGGCGCTGGTTCTGCTCACCCTGGTCGTGATGGGGCTGCGCAACCGCACCATCGCCAAGCTGGGCGTGCGCAACATTCCCCGGCGACGCTCCCAGTCCGCCCTCATCATCCTGGGCCTGACGTTGAGCACCATCATCATCGTCAGCGCGCTGAGCATCGGCGACACGCTCAGCTACTCGGTGCGCCGCCACGCCATCAATGCTTACGGCACGATTGACCAGGTGATCTCGCCGCCCTTGCTCTCAGCGCTGGCCGGCCTGGTCACGAGTGCCGAAGATGGGGGTAATCCGACCGACGCGCTGGCCGGCTCCGAGCTGTCCGGCGTGCTGAACGGGGACCTGCTCAGTATCCTGAGATTGCTCCAGGAGGGGCTGCCGGGCATCAGCGAAGAACGCTACGCCCAACTCCGGGACGCGGCACAGGCAGACCCGGCCACCGCCGCCGTGGTGGACGGGCTGGCGCCC
>JAYRVL010000756.1:0-5524 GCA_041918575.1 Anaerolineae bacterium
AACGTCTACCCCACGGAGATCGAAGCCTACCTGGCGGAGCATCCCAAGGTTGCCTGCTGCGCGTGCCTGGGCAAGCCGGACCCGGTCATGGGCGAGGTTGGCGTGGCCTTTGTGTTGCCGCATCCCGACATGTCGCTGACCGCGCAAGAGTTGCGCGTCCATTGCCGGCATGGTCTGGCGCGCTACAAGACGCCGGCCGAGTTTCGGATCAGTGACAGCCTGCCGCTGACCGCTGCGGGCAAAGTGGACAAGGCGACCCTGGCGCGCTTGCTGTAAGCCGCTCAACTTAGATCGAGTCACATTCATGCTCATTTTACATGCATCCTGGTTGGCCGCCGAGACGGTCGAGACATTTTTCATCTGGGGCGAGGTTGCGGCCGACGCTGAGGGGCGTAAGGGGCGCCGCCGCGCGGCCCCACGCAAGCCGGCCGGGCATCCGGCCCAGGCGCCCACATCCAGCCTGTTGACCGCGGCGCGGCTCAGCCTGGGCAGCGGCGTGAGCAAGGACAGCGCCCTGGCGCGCCTGCCAACGCAGGACGGCCAGCCGCTGATCGGCCAAACGGCGAGAGAAGCCAACCAGACCAATCAAGAAAACGAACCTCGGTCGGTCCTGGCCGATTGGATCGTGGATGGACTGACGTTGACCGCGCCGGCCGCCTTGACCGCCCTGGTCACCTGGCCCACTGCAGCCGCGCCCGGCGTCACCCTCGGCGCCGACCTGCGCTTCTGGATCGCCGCGGCGCGCTTTGCCCTGGAGCTGCTGGCCCGGCAGCGCTATGTGCCTGCGTTGGCCGACATCGAAAAGACCGTTGTGGCGCGCTGGCAGCCGGTTTGGGTGGATGCCGATGAGCTGGCGCGGTTCCGCTGGCTGGTCAACGCCATGCCGCCGGCCTGCCGCAGTGTGCGGCCTGCCAACAGCGCCTGGCGCCCGACCAGCCCCGAAACGCTGCTCACCGCCGCGCTCACCGCCTGGGTGGATCAGCAGGTGCGCGCCTGGGCCGGCCCCGTGCAGCGCAGCCTCCCCCGGCGGCCGGTCACAGGCCCGGTGCGCGCCTGGCTGGACGCCCTGTTCAGCGCCCAGCCGCGGATCAGCGGCGCCGCCTTTCAGATCAGCGGCCTGGCAGAACAGGTGCAGCGCTGGCTGGAGGATTTGCAACAGACCGCCGTGGCCGGCTTCCGTGTCTCGTTTCAACTGCAAACGCCAGAAGGTGTCACGGCGCCCACCGAGCGCAGTTGGACCGTGAATTACCTGCTGCAGGCCACCGATGACCCCAGCCTGCAAGTGCCGGCCGCACAGATCTGGCAGGAGGCCGGCAGCACCTTGACGCTGCTCAATCGCCGCCTGCTGCAGCCGCAAGAGCGTTTGCTCAGCGGTCTGGCTAAGGCTGCGCGCTTGTTTGCCCCGCTCGAACAGACCCTGCGCGCGGCGTGTCCGAGCAGCGTCGCCCTGACCACGCCCGAAGCCTACACCTTTCTGCGTGAGGCGGCCCCGCTGCTCGAACAGAGCGGCTTTGGTATCCTGACCCCGCCCTGGTGGCAAAAGCGCACGGCCGCGTTGGGCGTGCGCCTGAAGCTCAAGCAGAAACAGACGGCCAGCGAGGCCAGCGGGCTGTTGTCGTTTGCCAAAGTGGTGGAGTATGACTGGCAACTGGCCCTGGGCGAAGACCCGCTGACGCAGGAGGAGTTCGAGCGCCTGGCGGCATTGAAAAGCCCGCTGGTCAACATTCGCGGGCAATGGGTTGAATTTCGGCCCGAACAGGTGGAGGCCGCCATCCGCTTCTGGGAAAAGCGTCGCGCCCAGGGCGAGCTGGGCCTCCTGGATGCCATGCATCTCGCCCTGGGCGATGGCGAGCAGGGCGCGGTGGACGGCCTACCCGTCACCCATGTCGCCCTCGACGCCTGGCTGCAGGACCTCTTTCAGGGCCTCAGCCACCACGATCAACTGCAGCCGCTGCCGACGCCGGCCGGCTTCGTCGGAACCTTGCGTCCGTATCAGGCGCGCGGGCTGGCCTGGCTGGTTTTTCTGCGCCGCGTGGGGCTGGGCGGCTGCCTGGCCGATGACATGGGCCTGGGCAAATGCCTGGCCGCACAAACGCCCATCACCGTCAACGGCGCGCCGCTGACCGCCGAGGCGCTGTGGGACGCCTGCGCCGGCGAACCGGTTTTCGATGGCGAAGGTTTTTGGGCGCAGCCGCGCACAGCCCTGCACGTGCTGGCCCGGCAAGAGGGCGACGGCCGCCTGGTCTCTGCCACCGTGCAGCGGCTGTACCGGCAGGCGGTGCAGGCGCCCCTGCGCGCCATTACCCTGGCCAACGGTTGCCGCGTAACCATCACCCGCCGCCATCGCCTACTCACGTCGGCCGGCTGGACCAACGATCTGCAAGTCGGCGACGCCGTGTGTGTCACGCCGCACGCTGTGGGCGAGCCTGGGCAAGTCACCGTCTTCAGCGTCATCACGGCCATCGAACCCGCGCCGTACACCGGTTGGGTCTATGACCTGGAGATCGCCGGGCATCACAACTTCGTCGCCAATGGCATCGTGTGCCATAACACCATCCAGACCATCGGCATGGTCCTGCACGGGCGTGAACAGAACCCGCAGCCTGACCCGGTGCTGTTGATCTGCCCCACGTCGGTGCTTGGCAACTGGGAGCGCGAGATTCAGCGCTTTGCGCCCTCGCTGCGCGTGCTGGTACACCAGGGCGCCAACCGCTTGGGCGGCGCGGAGTTCGTGACGGCCAGCCGGCAGACCGACGTGGTCGTCAGCAGCTACAGCCTGCTGGCGCGCGATCGCGAGCTGTTGGGACAGGTGGCCTGGGGCGATATCATCCTGGACGAGGCGCAGAATATCAAGAATCCTACGACCAAACAGGCGCAGGCCGCGCGTGGCCTGGCCGCGCGTCATCGCCTGGCGCTGACCGGCACACCGGTCGAAAATCGCCTGACCGATCTGTGGTCCATCATGGAATTCCTCAATCCGGGCTACCTGGGGTCGCAGCAATCGTTCCGCAGCAAGTTCACGTTGCCCATCGAACGCTATCACCAGCCCGAACCGGCCGCTCAACTCAAGACCCTGGTGCAGCCGCTGCTGCTGCGCCGGGTGAAATCCGACCCAACCATCATTCAGGACTTGCCTGAGAAGAACGAGATGAAGGTCTATTGCAACCTGACCGCGGAGCAGGCGACTCTGTACGAGGCGGTGGTCAAAGATTCTCTGCGGCAGATCGAGCAGGCGGAGGGGATGCAGCGTCGCGGCCTGGTTTTGTCTACGCTCATGAAGCTGAAGCAGGTCTGCAACCATCCCGCGCACTTCCTGGGCAACCGCACGACCAGTGATTTGGCCGGCCGTTCCGGCAAGCTCAACCGTCTGTCTGAGATGTTGGAAGAGGTGCTGTCGGTCAATGACAGCGCGCTGATCTTCAGCCAGTTCTTCGAGATGGGCGAGATGCTGGTGCAGCACCTGACCGCAGCCTTTGGCGAAGAGCCGTTGTTTTTGCACGGCGGCGTGCCGGCGCGGCAGCGAGATGAGATGGTGAAGCTGTTTCAGAGCGAAAACGGCCCGCATCTGTTCGTGCTTTCGCTGAAGGCCGGCGGCGTGGGGCTGAATCTGACGCAGGCCAACCATGTCTTTCACTTCGATCGCTGGTGGAATCCGGCGGTGGAGAATCAGGCCACCGATCGCGCGTTCCGCATCGGGCAAATGCGCAATGTGCAGGTGCATAAGTTCATCTGCGCCGGCACCCTGGAGGAGAAGATTGATCTGCTGATCGAGAGCAAGAAGGAGCTGGCCAACAGCATCGTGGGCGCGGGCGAATCGTGGTTGACGGAGCTTTCCACGGCGCAGTTGCGCGATCTGCTCGTGCTGCGGCAGGATGCCGTGGCGACCGAGGAGGGGATATGAGTCCGCGCCGCCGTTCTTCGACCTTCGATAACGATGATCGCTACTATCCCCCCTCGCGTCCGCTGCCGGCCAGCGGCATCCGCGCTGAGCATCAAACGGGCGCGTTCAGCAAGAGCTGGTGGGCCGGTCGTTGGATCTCAGCCCTGGAGCGGCTGGTGGACAGCGGTCGCCTTAGCCGCGGGCGCGCCTATGCGCGGCAGGGGCAGGTGTTGGACATTACCATCGAGCCGGGCAAGGTGAGCGCGAGGGTGCAGGGGTCCCGGCCCACACCCTACAAAATTGCCATCAGCGTGGCGCAGTTGACCAACCAGGAATGGGAGCGCGTGCTGACCGCGTTGGCCGATCAGGCGATCTTTGCGGCCAGTCTGCTCAACGGCGAGATGCCGGCCGATGTCGAAACTGCGTTCACGGCGGCTGGCGTCTCGCTTTTTCCGGGCGCCCGACATGATCTGACTACCCACTGTTCTTGCCCCGATGCGGCCAACCCATGCAAACACCTGGCCGCGGTCTTCTACCTGATTGGCGAACGTTTCGATCAGGACCCCTTCTTGATCTTTCGCCTGCGCGGGCGCACACGTGAGGAAATCCTGGCCGGTCTGCGCTCTCGTCGCGCCGGCGAGGCGGCCACTGCAGCCGGTCGCGTGAGCGAGGCAACGGCCGATGGCCCGCCGTTGGAGGAGCTGATCCCGACTTTTTGGCAGGAGGCTGCGGGTTTAGAGCATTTTACCGTCAGCATTACTGCGCCCGAGGTCGGCGCTGTGCTGCTCAAGCGCCTGGGCGCGCCGCCGCTGGGCCAGGACGCCACCGAGGTGAGCGTCACCCTCACGCGCACCTACGCCATCGTCACCAGCCAGGCCCTCGATCTGGCCTTCGGCGGCGAGGAACAGGAAGAGCCTGCCGCGGCATGAACGGGCTTTTCGTTTCGATTCGTGGCAAGAATCCTCCCGGCCCGTGTCTTGACAAACCCGTCCACCTTACCCCGGCATTCAGGTGTCGCTGAGCTAGCTTGCGGGATCTAGCTTGCGGCTATGCAGGTATAGCGACGTACTCAGCGAACGAACGCGCCTGGGGTATCGGGAGTTTGTCTTCCAGCAGTCCTTGCACATGCATCGTAATGGCTTCGTGCATGTTGCGCGCGACCTGATCGCGGGTCTTGCCGGTTGCCACGCAGCCGGGCAAATCCGGGGAGTAGGCCGAGTAGTTACCATTGGCTTTTTCGATCACGACCAAGAACCGATGCATCTCATTCACCCTGTTCAGCTCTGGGCTTGGTTAGCTGGGCCTGCTTGAGCACACTGTTGAGCGTGCCTGGTGCAAGATCGTCTGCCGGATGGCCAGCGATCGTAACGCGACCAGGTTTGACCGCATGTTTGAACTGCCGGTGGCTGCCTTTGGTTGTAACCAAATACCAGCCATCATTTTCGATCAACCTGATCACGTCTCGAATCTTCATCGCCTGTCACTCTTGTTCTCGCAAACAAGGGAAGTCCGTCGCTACACTGATGCACCGGTACCACCGTGCCGCGCCCATCGGCGTGTCGAAGAAAATGATGGCTGCCCTTGATACGAATCACTTCAAAGCCCAACTTGCGCAAGGCTTTGATGAGTTGCGCACCGGAGACT
>JAYRVL010000757.1:0-9936 GCA_041918575.1 Anaerolineae bacterium
CGCACCCCCACCCCAACTCGCACCCCGGCCCCGCGCTATCACCCGCTGGGCGCCGGCAGCTACTACCTGGTTCCGCGCGGCTGCATTGCTGGATCGAAGGTCAATGCTGCTTACGCTGGCCTGAGTGGATGGACTATTCACGCCCGCCTGAGCGATGAGGTTCAACCGGTCTACACGCTGGTCACCGACGCCAACGGTCGCTTCCGCTTCGACAACCTGCCCTGGGGCGTCTATACCCTGTGGGAAGAGATGCAGCCCGGCTGGGAAGCGCTCTCGCCGGCCCAGTTCAACGTCACTCTGGCCCAAACCAGTCCCTGCATCGAAGTGCGCTTCCGCAATCGCATGCTGCCTACGGCAACCCCGACTCCCACATCAACACCGATCACGTTCCCCGATATTCCCGGTATTGATCATCCCAAGGGCATGGTCATGCATCCCAGCACCCAGCGCCTCTACGTCGCCAGCCATGCGCACAATTGGGTCTATGTGATAGACACACCCGCCAACAGCATCGCGACGACCATTCCAGTGGGCAATCGTCCCTTCGACGTGGCCTACAACCCCACCACCAACAAGGTCTACGTGGCGAACTTTGGCAGCAACAGCGTCTCGGTCATCAACCCCGCCACCAACACCGTGATCCGCACCCTCTCGATGGCGCCCTATCGCGAACCATGCTGGATCGCGGTCAATCCTGTCACCAACCGCGTCTACGTAACGCTGCACGGCGATGGGCGCCTGGCGGTGATTGACAGCGTCAGCGACACCCTGCTGACCACGGTGGGCGTAGGCGCGGGCGCCTGGAGCGTTGCCGTGCATCCAAACTTCAACCGCATCTACGTGGGTTTGCGTGACATTGATCGCGTGGTGGCGGTGAGCGGCGCAACCAACCTCATCGAGCCGCTGCTCACGCTGTACCCCGGCGGCGAACCGTTTGGCATGGCGCTCGATGCAACGCGCAATCAGATGGTCGTTTCCTATGCCGTGCGCGGTGAGCCAGATGAGCGTGTGCGCTTCTACGCCTTGAGCGGCGGCGGCGCCACGCAGCTCGAATCGGTGCTCGTAGGCAGCAGCGGCGACGGCGGCGCGGGCCTGGCCATCAACCCCAACAACGGTCACATCATGGCGGTCAATGCCGAAGATGACAGCGTGACGCGGCTGAGCGGAGTTTTGCGCGAAACGATCAGCACACGAGTGGTAGGCGACTTCCCGCTGGATGTGGTGGTCAACCCGGCCAACAACCTGGTGTACGTGGGTAACCGGCAGAGCAACACCATCAGCGTGTTCTACGACTTCCCGGCCCTGGCCGAGATTCGCCGCGCGGCTCGCCTGCGCTAAACCGGAACGATCGTGCTTCACTCAGTCTGTTTTCGACACCCCGAAGGCACTTGCCACAAGCCGTCGCGTAGAATGTTTGAGCGAAAACAGGACTGTTCCTACAGGTTGTGTGCAATTTGCCAATGACCACAAGCTGTTGTATGGAAACATCTGTTCTGTGTCGAAAACAGGCTATGATGTACGTTTGCAGTTGCCGCCGACCGACGCATTTGGTTGCCTGCGTCGCTTGTGGTATGGTTGGGCGCGGGCGTTTTTGGCGCCCGTCATCCTGCTGAGGTCAAAACGGTTACCATGGAGAACATTACGATTGTGGGGCTTGGGCCTGGCGAGCCGCGCCTGCTGACGCGTGAGGCCTGGGACATCCTGACGCAAGCGCCCGAAGTCCACTTACGCACGGAGCGCCACCCAACCGTGGACGCGCTGCGCCAGATTCCCGGCCTGCGCCTGATCAGTTTCGATGAGGTCTATGAACGCACCGAAGCCTTTGCCGATGTCTACCAGGCGATCAGCGCCGCGGTCATAGAATTGGCGACGCGGCCGCAGGGCGTGATCTACGCCGTGCCCGGCCATCCGACTGTGGGCGAAACCACGACGCAGATCATTCGGCAGGCTGCGGCTGCCCGCGGCCTGTCGGTGCGCATCGTCGAGGGCCTGAGTTTTGTCGAGCCGCTGCTGACCGCGCTGCGCGTGGATGCCCTGGATGGTCTGCAGATTGCTGACGCCATGGTCGTGGCAAACAAGCATCACGCGGCGCTCGATCCCGACCGCCCGGCGATCTTGGCCCAGCTCTACAGCCGCCTGCTTGCCGGCGAGGTCAAGCTGGTGCTGCTCAACACCTATCCGGAAGATCACCCCGTGACGCTCGTGCAGGCGGCGGGCGCACCGACCGGCCAAACCAGGCAGATTTCCTTGCATGAACTGGACCATGCGCGCAGCTCCTTCGATCACCTGACCGCGCTTTACATCCCGCCGCTGCCCCATGCAGGCGGTTACGATGCCCTGCAGGAGATCGTGGCGCACTTGCGCGCGCCCAACGGCTGCCCGTGGGATCGTGAGCAAACGCACGAGTCCCTCGTCAGTTCTTTGCTGGAGGAAACCTACGAAGTGGCGGCTGCGATCGAAAGCGGAGATGCGCATCGTCTGTCTGAGGAGCTGGGCGATCTCTATCTCAATCTCGCCATGCAGGTGCAAATTGCGGCCGAGGAAGGGGAGTTCCGCCTGGCCGATGTGCTTGGTCATATCATCGCCAAGCTGATCCGGCGCCACCCGCACGTTTTCAGCGGGCTGGATGTGCAAAATGTGGATGAGGTGCTGCAGAACTGGGAGAAGATCAAGGCGGTCGAGCGCCAGGCGAAGGGTGAGTTCGAGTCTGCGCTGGGCAGTGTGCCGCCCGCGCTGCCCGCCCTGATGCAGGCCGAAATCTACCAGCGCCGCGCGGCGCGCATCGGCTGGCCCGATACGCCGGCCTCTGACCCTGCGCCGGCTAATGACGAAGCGGCGTTTGGCGATCAGCTCTTTGCCCTGGTGACGCAGGCGCGTGCGGCTGGCGTGGACCCGGAGCGCGCCTTACGTCAGGCCAATGTGCGTTTCTCTGCACGGGTCCGCGCCGTGGAGGCCCGCGCCCAGGCGGCCGGCGTCACCCTCAGCGCGCTGCCCGCAACCGAACGGGCGCCCTGGTGGCAAGAAAATGTCTAACCCTGTTAGCGGGCCGCGATGGCTTCGATGACGGCTTGCAGTTCTTCGTCAGAGTAGAAATGAATGGTCAGGCGGCCGCGGCCGCGCACGCTGCGGCTGATCTCCACCTTGGTGCCCAGGCGCTGGCGCAGGTCGTTTTCCAACGCCTGGACGTGCAGCGCCTGTGGATCAGGCTCCTCTGCAGCCGCCTCCGACGCCGCGGCCAGGGTCAGGCGGTGTACCAGTTCCTCCACCTGGCGCGCGGTCAGGTGACGCTGACGAATGATGGCCAGCGCCTCGGCCTGCAGATCGTCATCCAGGCCGACCAGGGGCCGCGCCTGCGCTTCGGAGAGCTGACCGGACATCAACGCCTCTTTGACCGGATCGCTCAGGCGCAGCAGGCGCAGCAGGTTGGTCACAGTGACGCGTGCCTTGCCCATGCGCGTCGCCACCTGCGCCTGGGTCAGGCCAAATTCTTCGATCAGGACACTATAAGCGGCGGCCTCTTCCAGCGGATTGAGGTCTGCGCGCTGCACATTTTCCACCAGGGCCATTTCCAGCACAGCCTGGGCGCTGGCCTCTTTGACGATGGCCGGCGCCTGGGTAAGACCGGCCAGGCGCGCCGCACGCCAACGGCGCTCCCCCGCGATCAGGTAATAGGCCGGGCCGCCCGCGTCTGCCTGCCCGCCCGCGGCGCGCGTCACGATCAGCGGTTGAATCAGGCCATGCTCACGGATCGAAGCCGCCAGTTCTTGCAGGGCCTCGCTCTCGAACGTCTGGCGCGGTTGGCGCGGGTTTGGCGCGATGGCGTTGATTTCGATTTCGACCAGCGCCTGGCTCACCTCGGACGGGGTTGCCGGCGGCGTTGGGATCAGGGCGCTCAGGCCGCGGCCCAAGCCGCGTTTGATCTGGCTCATGGCTTTCTTCCTGCATTGGCCGGCAGCTCTTGCCGGATCAGTTCCTGCGCCAACGCCTCGTAGGCCAGCGCGCCCGGCGAGCGCGGCGCGTAGGTCAGGATCGCTTCGCCAAAACTCGGCGCTTCGCTCAGGCGCACGTTGCGCGGAACGAGGGTGTCGAACACGGGCGCGGGCGCATGGGTGCGAATCTCATGGACCACCTGCTGCGCCAGGTTGGTGCGACTGTCGTACATGGTCAACAGCAGCCCTTGCACGGTCAGCGCCGGATTGATGCTCTTGCGCACCAGGTCAATCGTTGCCAGCAGGTGGGCCAACCCCTCCAGCGCAAAGTATTCGCACTGAATGGGGATCATGACCCCGCCGGCCGCGGTCAGCGCGTTGATGGTCAACAGGCCCAGGCTGGGCGGGCAGTCCAGCAGCACATAATCGTAGGCTGACGCTACCGGTTCCAGGGCGCGGCGCAGGATGTGTTCGCGCGCCAGCAGGCCCACCATCTCGACTTCGGCGCCGGCCAGCCGTGGGGCCGAGGGGGCGATTTCCAAACCAACGCGATAGGTCAGAGAGATCACCTGGGCCAGCGGCCTTTGACCGATCAGGCTGTCGTACAGATCGTACAGCAGGTGCTGCGGGTTGATGCCGATGTGGCTGGTGGCGTTGGCCTGCGGGTCGCAGTCAATCAGGAGCACGCGCCTGGACGCCTGCGCCAGATAGGCGGCCAGGTTGACTGCGGTGGTGGTTTTGCCGACTCCACCTTTTTGATTGGCAAAGGCAAGGATGCGAGTCACGGCGAATTTTGCGCCTCGAGCGGGTGCTGCGCCAGCCATGTTTCGACCTGGTTCAGGCTGGGGATGGCATGCGTGGCCAACCCTTCGACCGAAAACGAAGCGGCGGCGTTGGCAAAACGGGCGGCGTGCAGGGGATCGCCGCTGGCCGCCAGCCGAATCAAGAAGGCGGCGGCGAAAACATCGCCCGCGCCGGTGGGGTCTACCTCGGCGGCGGGGCGGGGCGGCACGGGCGTCATGCGGTCGCCTTGCCAGACCTGGCAGCCGCGTGCGCCCAGGGTGAGCACCACCAGGGGGCAGAGGCGCCGGTAATACGCCAGCAAGGCGTCGGAATAGCCCAGGTCTTCGCCGCTCAGGATCAGGGCCTGCGCGCCGGCCAGGATTTGGGCCGCGCTTTCCCAGTCCTGGCGGCTGACATGGCCCTGCGCGTCCCAGCGGCGCATCCAGCCTTGCGGCACGACGCCGAGGAGGCTGCCGGGAAAGGCCGATGCCAGGGCCGGGTCCACCTCTTGGGCGATGGGGCCGAGCAGAACGATGGGCGCGCCGCGCCAGGCGGCCGGCACATCGGCCACAGTCAGCGGCGGGGCCACGGTACGCACGACCTGGCGGCGGTGGCCGTCGAAATAGCGGTTCTCGAAGGTGGTGGTGTCTGCGGAGGGCAGACGTTCCAGCGCGATGCCGTCCAGGTCAGGAGTCAGGGGGAAATCGGGCGCGGTGCGGGTGAGAATGGCGGCCTGTACGCCCAGGCGTTGGGCGGTCACGGCCGCGTAGGTGGCGGTGCCCCCTTGGGCAAACCCGCCACCCGGCAACAGATCGCGTGTGATATGACCAATAACCAGAAAATTTAGCATGACACTCTACTACAACCAGGATGCTGCTGATTGTAGCATAGGCGTCGCGAAAACCAAAAGACGCCTGGGGGAGTCACAACTCCAAACATAACCGCATTTTTTACCGCAGAGATCGCAGAGAGCGCAGAGGAATCGCACCCTACTGCTCAATCTCCCAACGCCTTTAGCAGCGCCTCGCGCGCGTCGGCGTAGAACAGGATCGTCAGTTTCATCGCCATCTCGTCCGACAGCTCATTCAACTGCCGGCGGGCGGAGATCGGAATCAGGAGCATGGATGCGCCTTTCTCAATCGCCAGCTCGGCAACGTTGACCGCATTGTACACCGGATCAATGCCGCCGCCCAGGTTGAGCGCGCCGACCGCGATCAGGCCGCC
The DNA here is from genome assembly GCA_041918575.1 of Anaerolineae bacterium. Lineage (GTDB taxonomy): Bacteria > Chloroflexota > Anaerolineae > SSC4 > Amarolineaceae > Amarolinea. Next base: position 5,937 of record JAYRVL010000757.1, read on the forward strand.
CTTGAGGCTTTTGCCCAGCAGCGCGCTGCAGAAGGCCAGCAGCGCGGGCAGGCCCAGGAACGCGCCGCTCTTGGCCGCATCGAAGGCGCGTAACTGCACCGTGAACTCGTGCTGCCGCGGGTCGCGGTCGCCGACAAGCTCGCGGGCGCGCATGACCAGGTTCTGCTCGCCGTACTTGATGCTTTCGCGGAACGGGCCGGGCGCGGGGAAGTTGACGATGCGCACGCCGCCGCCCGGCCCCACGTTGACATCCACGCGGTACAGCCCGGCGCCTTCCTCCGAGCTGCCAGGGCTGATGGCCCAGACCTGGCCCGGCGGCAAGGGATCGCTGCCGATGGTCTGCGTGCTCTGCAGCTCGGGGGTCACGACGAATTTCTCGACTCCCTCGACGCCAAGCTGATAGCTGAAGTGGGTGTTGCGGAATTCGGCGCTGCCGATGCGCTTCTGCTGTTCTTTCACCCGGCGACGGCATTCCAGCGCCAGCTCCACGGCCCAGGCGAGATCCTCGTCGCCGATCGCCATCTCGCGGTCGGGATAGAGCAGCTTGAGCAGGCCGTTGACCGTGTGGTTGATGGCGTTGGCGTCGCGGCCGCTGATCGCGCTGCCGTAACGCACACGGCTGGCGACGGCCGGCAGCCGGTTCTCACTACGCAGTTGCGACCATCCCTCCGACAGGAAGTCGCTGACCAGGCCAAAATGCTCGGTGAACAGGGAACGGTCGAGCTTCGGTACGTCCCAGCCAGGCAGGTAGGCGTGGATGCGATCCATGAACGCGGTATCGTTGCGCATCTCCGGCGGCAGCGGGCCAAGCAGATGGCCAATCCGCTGCTGATGCTCGACGTCCACCTCGAAGTTGCCCACCATGACGATGCTGCCGGTGGCGCGGATGTTCTCGCGGCCGCGGCTGAACTCTCCGGCTTCCATGTAGCCTTTCATGATGTTGACGCCATCCTTCTGATCGAAGGAGACGCCGGAGACTTCGTCGAAGCAGACCACGTCGTAGAGGCAGACCAGGCCGCGCTGGCCGGTGGCGTTGTTGACGAACATCTGGGCCACGGTGGCTTTGCCGCCGGAGACCAGGTGCGAGTAGGGGGAGATCTGCTGATAGAGGTGCGACTTGCCGGTGCCGCGCGGGCCAAGCTCGACGATGTTGAAGTTGCGCTCGACGAACGGGACCATGCGCAGAAGCAGGATGTCCTGGGCGCGCGGCGTCAGCCGCTCCGGCTCGAAGCCTACGCTGCGCAGCAGGAGCTGCCGCCACTCTGCGGTGGTGAACGCCGGCCGGCCGCGGGCCAGGTCATCGGAGACGCCGCGCTTGGAGAGCTGGATCGGGCGCAGGGCGGTGATGCCGAAGGGGCGGCCGTTGCGCTCTTGCGCAATCGCGGCGTCGTATTCAAGCTGGATTTCGGCGTAGAAGCCGCCGGTGAGCATGCGCTCGTTGTCCGCGACCGTCTCCGCAGCGATGCGCACGTCGCGCAGGCGCAGGCTGGGCAGCGTCGCCAGGTAGGAGTCGCTGGCGGTGTCCAGCCGCGCGGTGACCAGGTCAATCAGCTTGACTGAGCCGCGCTCGCGCGCCCGCGATTTGAAAAGCTCCTCCTCGCCGGGCCGCACGGTGCGCTCGCGCATCTGCCGCTCGACGATCTCCAGCCCCTCGGCGATCTCGGCCGGGTCCGTGCTGGCGCAGTAGCGCCCCAACAGGAATTCGCCGACATAGGTCGGCACGGGATACTGACCCCGGAATTTGAGCGCCAGGTCTTTGCGGACGATATAGCCGGTGAACGCCTCGGCTGCGAGTTGGTCTAGCCTGTCCAGTTCCATCTTTCCGTCCTGAGAATCGCCTTCGCTGCTCTGGATTTGAGGCTTCAGTCGGTTCGTGTTCCCACAGGACCGCCTGAAGGTTCTATTCCGGTCTGCCTTGTAGCGCAATTTGCCAAATTGCGCTACATCTGCCCGCCCACCGTGGTTTGCATCTGCGCTGCGAGCGAGCCGTCTGCCGCCAACACCACGACGAACGCGGCCGCGCCCAGTTGGTCATCGTCTGGGACCAGCAGCGACGCGGCGCCGGTCTCGATCGGTTTCGGCGCGGCGAGCGATGTCGCCGCGTTGCCGGCCTTAGTGCGGATGTCGGCGGTCATACCTGCGCCCGCCCCAGTCATGTTGACTGTGCAGCGCAGTCCCTTCCAGGTGACGCCGGCGATCATGACTTCCTGGGCGGTTTCGGGGATCGGTTTTGAAACGGTGATGACCGGCACGATGCACTCCTGCGGGCTGATGCCGCCGTGTTCGTACTCTTTGCCGGCCTCGTAGCAGGCGATGCCCGAGGCGACCGCGATCCGCACGTCCTTGTCCCAATGCCAGGGGATCGTATGCTGATCGGTCTGGGCGTTCATTTTGAGTACAGCGCAGCGACCTTTGCGCAGGAGCGTCAGATGCTGCGGCAGCTCGACTTTGGGCAGGCCGCCGGGCAGCAGGAGCCAGCCGTGGTCGGTGACGACGATTACCCGCTGCCAGCCGTGGCCGAGCAGCGCCTCGATGCGCCTCTCCAGGCTGCGCAGCTCGCCCGCCAGGTGATGCGCTACTTTCCAGCCGTGCTCGTGGCCGTACTGATCAATGGCGCCCAGCTCAGTCCATGCCATCCCGTTCGGATCGCCGAGGGCGTCTCCGGTCAGGATTTGATAGCCCGCCCCTTCGAGCAGCTTGCGCAGGGCCGCAGTCGTGCTGATGGCGCCGGTGGCTGCGACCACCGGGGTCAGGCCCGGCTCGCGGCCGCCGGTTATCAGGCCGGCGACGGGCGAGACCGCGGGCTTGGCCGTCGGCGTGACCGTGGGCAGCGCGGCCAGGCGCCATCCGGTCGCACATGACAGCCCCCTCCGCTCCAATGCTGCCACCAGCTTCATGCCGGCGTCGAAGCGCAGCGCATCGCTGAACAGGATGCACGTGCCCGCCTCAGCGGCTGGCGGCGGCGCGGGCGCGTAGTGGGCGGCCGGGTTGCCGAGGACGGCGGTTTGCAGCGCGGTCGCGGCCTTTTCCAGCCATGAGCGGTAGAGCGTCGCGATCGCCGACTTGACCGCGGCCACGTCCTCAGCGGCTTCGACCCCCGCGAGCGCGTCCAAGGCTGCAGCATCAGCCTGCCAGCCCCTCTGGGTATATGCTGCTGCGATATCGGCCACGGTTGCGCCGCCTAGCGGTTTTTCTGTGGCGCGAGCCAGGGCTGCCAGATGCTGCAATGCATCCGCCAACGGCGCCCGACCCAACCTGGCCCAGATCCATGTTCGCCGCGGCCCATGTTCGGCTTCGATCTGCGCGATAGCACTGCGCGCGTCGGCGGGGACAGCAGACCCTAATGCCAGCAACGCCGTGCGCAAATCCGCTTCGGCCGCTTCGGTATCCTGCGGCCAATAGGGCAGGCGTGCGTCGAAGAGCGACAACTGCGGCCGCGCTCGGCGTAGCAGTTCCGGCAGGTTCGAATATCCCTCAGGGTTTTCGTTGTAGCGCGCCCAGACGGTGCCCCAGGCGCCCTGCGCTGTGCCCAGGCGTTCGGCGCCGATCAGCGCGCCGTCGTCCAGCGGATGGAAGCTGTATTTGTGTTTACATAATTCGCAGAAGGCGTACCACTCGGCGGGCGCCAGCGCTGTGGGATAGCCCTCCGGGTCATTCAGCCAGAGGAGCAGCCGCCGGGCCTGATCCGGGTTCAGCAGTTCATCGAAGAAGGCCGCCTTGAGCGGCGCCTCCTTCTTCAGGCGCGCCACCGGCTCGGACGCCAGCTTGAGCAGCGCCCGTTCCAGCGCCTCCCGCGTGGCTGCGTCGCCGCTCAGCGCGATGCCCAGGCCGCCGTCGGCGCTTTGCAGGAAGCCGGCGACCGTCCAATCGCGGCCGTTCTTGTGCGTCCACAAGGCGCCGCGATATTGGAGTTCGGCCAACGGCTGCAGCGGCCTGGGGCACTCCTCGATGGCCCGGATGTCGGCACGGCTGACCCCCGGCAGGTAGATGATCGGCGCGA
>JAYRVL010000758.1:0-4591 GCA_041918575.1 Anaerolineae bacterium
CTCCAGCCACACCTCCGGCAGATCATCCGCCCGCGTGAAGCCGGTCAGCCGGAATCTGAACTCATCCTGTGTGGCCCGTGGCGCTCGGCCAGGCGCACCATGGCGTTGACCTGGTTGCGCTGCGTGCGCCTCACGGCTGTACCCAACTGCTTGGTTTGCAGTCGAAGCGTCGGTTGAGATGTTGACAATTGGCGTGACATGAGGACCTCCTGGGAAGCGGCGAAGGGTGGTTCTTGTTGACGACAAAGCTCACTGGCCCGTACGGTCACCCTGCGAGCTGGATTGTAGCATGAGCCGCACGCACAGCCAAACGGAACTGATGGAACGGGGATGGTTATCGGCGCAATATCGGCAGTTTATCAGCCAAATAAACGACCGTTGAGCGGTGACGCCAACTCCCCGCCGTCCGTCTGAAACTCCAGATTCGTTTCCTGGAGGAAAATCACTCATGCGTGTGGCAATCTGGTGGATTCGGCGTGATCTGCGCCTGGCCGACAACCCGGCGCTGACGGCTGCCCTGGCAATGGCCGATCAGGTCATTCCCCTCTTCATTCTCGACCCGCACCTCGCCCAGGCCCCAACCACGGGCGCCAAACGCCTGGCCTTCCTGCTGAACGGCCTGCGCAGCCTGGAGGCGGACCTGGCCCGCCGCGGCAGTCGCTTGATCTTCCGCCAGGGCGACCCGCAGACGGTGCTGGCCGACCTGGTCACAGCCGCTGGCGCCGGCGCGATCGTGGCCCAGGCCGATGTTTCTCCGTATGCGCGGCGCCGCGACGCGGCGGTGGCGGAGCATCTGCCCTTGCAGCTCACCCCAGGCGTCACCGTCTTCCCCTCCGATGTCGTGACCAAAGCGGGCGGGTCGCCCTACACCGTCTTCACGCCCTTCAGCCGGGCCTGGAAGGCGCTGCCGCCCAACCTGACCCCGCTGCCCGCGCCCGGCCGCATTCCCACCCCCGCTGACCTGGCGAGCGACCGGATTCCGGCCAGTCCCGCCTTGCCGCCCCATGTGCCCTTCCAGGCCAGCGAAGCGGAGGCGCAGCGCCGTCTGCGGGCCTTTGCGGACGGCTTGCAGGCGCCCATCCGGCGCTATCATGAACAGCGCGACCGCCCGGACCTGGACGGAACCTCGCAGTTGTCGCCCTACCTGCGCTTCGGTCTGATCTCCCCGCGGCAGGCGGCCGCGGCGGCCTACACCATCCTCGACGGGGCGACCGACGCAGCCAGCCGCCGCGGCGCGGAGGTCTGGCTCAACGAGCTGATCTGGCGCGAATTCAACGCCAGCATCCTCTATCGTTTTCCTGGCGTGCTGCGCGCCGCGTTCCGCCCCGAACTGCGCAGCATCCCGTGGGACAACAACCCTGAGCTTTTCACCGCCTGGTGCGAAGGCCGCACCGGCTATCCGATCGTGGACGCGGCCATGCGCCAACTGGTGCAGACCGGCTGGATGCACAACCGCGCCCGCATGGTCGTGGCCTCGTTCCTGGTCAAAGACCTGCTGATTGACTGGCGCTGGGGCGAACGCTTCTTCATGCAGCACCTGGTGGACGGCGACCCGGCCTCGAACAACGGCGGCTGGCAGTGGACGGCCGGCGTTGGCACAGACGCCGCGCCCTATTTCCGCATCTTCAACCCCGTGCTGCAAGGCGAGAAGTTCGATCCCCACGGCGATTTTGTGCGCCGCTGGCTGCCCGAACTGGAGCATGTCCACATGGCCTTCATCCACAAGACGTGGATGTTGACGCCGCTCGATCAGCGCCGGGCCGGCTGCGTGCTCGGGCAGGATTACCCGGCCCCCATCGTAGACCACGCCGCGGCGCGCGAACGGACGTTAGCCGCGTACCAACGGGCTGGGTAACCGCCCATATCGTGTCAATTCGTGGCAAAATAAACTCACGGTACGACGTGGAGGGAAAGTTGAGGATTGCACCTTTCGCAGCAGGCGGCGGTGAGGTCGCAGCCAAGGGGACGGGCTGGCGGCTGCGGCTGCCGCCAACCAGCAGTCAAGTCTACAGCGATGCGCAGCTCGACGATTACCAGGGGCGCGCCCGGCGCAACTTTCCCTGGCGGCCGCCGCTGACGTTGACTTTTCGCGCGCGCTTTTCACACGAAGCCGGTGAACTGGCCGGCACGGCCGGCTTTGGCCTGTGGAACAGCCCCTACCCCAGCGCGGCCAACCGGCTGCCGGCGCTGCCGCGAGCGGCCTGGTTCTTCTACGCCTCCCCGCCCTCCAACATGGCGCTGGCGATCGGCGCGCCCGGCTATGGTTGGAAGGCCGCGGTGATGGACGCGCAGCGCCCCTTGTTCTACCTGCTGGCGCCGGCCGCGCCGATCGGCTTTCTCCTGATGCGCCGGCCGCGCCTCTACCGCCGCCTTTGGCCGCTCGGCCAACGTGCGCTGGGCGTTGCCGAAGCCGAGGCGCGGGTTAGTCTGACCGCCTGGCACACCTACACCATCGCCTGGAGCCAGGCGCAGACGCGCTTCCTGGTTGACGGCGCCGAGGTCTTGCAGACCAACGCCTCGCCGGCCGGGCCGCTCGGCCTGGTCATCTGGCTCGACAACCAGGTCGCCATCGTCACGCCGCAGGGCCATTTTCGCGGCGGACTGCTGACCACCCAGACCGAGCAGTGGCTCGACGTTGAGATCAGTTAGCGGCGCCAACCGGTACATCGGCCAGTTCAGCGTAGATGCGCAGCGTGCCCTCCGCCAGACTCCAGATCTGCGTGGCAAACTGCTCGATGAAGTAGCGATCGTGAACGATTGCCAGCACCGTGCCGTTGAACGCGGCCAACGCCTGCTCGAATCGGCTGCGCGACGGAATGTCCAGGTGATTGATCGGCTCGTCCAACAGCAAAAAGTTGCAGCCCAGCGCCACCAGGTGAGCCAGGGCCAGCCGCGCCCGCTCGCCAAAGCTCAACAGATGCACCGGCGTGAAGACCGCGTCGCCTGCAAAGAGGAAGTAGTGCAGGAAGCTGCGCACCTCGGTCTCATTCATGGCCGCCACCCGACGGATCGTCTCCAGCGGTGTCCTGGCCGGATCGAGCAGCTCCTGTTCCTGGGCAAAGTAGCCCAGGCGCACCCCCGCGCCCAGGCGCACATGACCGGCGCTGGGCGCCAATTGCCCCTGGATGATGCGCGCCAGGGTCGTCTTGCCGCTGCCGTTAGGCCCAATCAACGCCACGCGCTCGCCCGCACGCAAGGTCAGGTTGACGTCATGAAACAGCGCCTGCGCGTCGAAGCGGTGCGCCACATCGGTCAACACCAGCGCGTCCCGGCCGCTCTCCGGCTGCGCACCAAAGTCGAGCTTCATCTGCCAGGTCAGCGCCGGTTTTTCGATGCGCTCCTCCGAATCGAGCAGGCGCTCCAGCCGCCGACGCTGCACCGTCATGCGGCGGGCAATGCCCATCGCGATCTTGCGCGTGGCAAAGTCAATCGTCCCGTGCTCGATGCTGCGGGCATAGGACTCCTTGTCCGCAATCGTCGCGGTCATGCGCTGGATGAACTCCTGCTGCTCTTTGTACGCGGCCAGGTGCTTGGCCTGCGCCCTTTCTTTCGCCTCCGCATAATCGCTGTACGTCCCAGGGTAGGCGGTCAGGCGATGGGTCTGCTCGTCAATCTCCAGGATGGCGCTCACCGTGTGATCCAGGAAGGCGCGGTCGTGCGACACGATGATCACCGCGCCGTCATAGCCGGCCACGAACTGCTCCAGCCAGCGCAGCGCGGCGATGTCCAGGTGATTGGTCGGCTCGTCCAACAGCAGCAGATCGGGATAAGTCAGCAGCAGGCAGGCCAGGCCCAGCCGCGTCTTCTGGCCGCCGCTGAGAATCTGCACCGGTGTGGTCGGCGCCAGCGCGTGCAGCCCCAGCCCGCTCAACACCGCCTGGATGCGCGCCTCGATGCCATAGCCGCCCAGGCGCTCGAAATCGGCCAGCGCCTGGTCATAGGCCGCCAGAATGGCGTCAAGCCCGGCGCCGGTCGCCTGCCCCATGGCTGCGGCCAGGTTCTGCACCTGCTGCTCGGCCGCGGTCAGCCCCGCGCTGGCCCGCTTGAGCACAGCGCCCACCGTGTCAGCGGCCGCGTACCCCAACGCCTGCGCCAGGTAGCCCACGCGCACCGACCCCGGCCCCAGGCGCACGCTGCCGCTGTCGGCCGCCTCCTGGCCCAGGATGATGCGCAGCAGCGTGGTTTTGCCGCAGCCGTTGGGGCCGATCAGCCCAACGCGCTCCCCGTGGTTGACGGTGAAGGAAACGCCCGTGAGGATGACCTCGCCGGCGAAAGACTTACAGATATTACTCACTTGCAGCATCACAGCCTTCCTTGCGAGGGGTAACTGCTCAGCCAGGCAGTGAGAATGGTCTCGATAGCGCCCGGAGCGCCCCCCTGCCCCCCAATCTTGGCGGAGCCGAATGTTTTCCCCCCAGGATTGGGGGCAGGGGAGCCGCCTGAGCAGTTACGGCGAGGGTGTCAATTCCCGCCCGATCGCGATCTCATGCCGCGGAGCTGGCCCGCTTGCAGAAGAGCTGATATTCGTCGCGGCTGCCGTAGAGCGCGCGACCCGCGCTGGCGCCGGCCAGTTCCCAGCCTTCGGCGCCGA
>JAYRVL010000759.1:0-1680 GCA_041918575.1 Anaerolineae bacterium
AAACGGCGCTGCGTCAGCCCGTGCAGCCAAAGAAAGCCTATGACAGCCAGGGTTGAGACGATGCCGGCGGCATACCAGACCCAGTTGGGATCATAGTTGTCCATGATGACGCCTGCGGCAGCCGCGCCCACCATCGAAGGGATGGCGTAGGTCAGGTCATGAAAGGCCATGTAGCGGCCGCGCAGCGCTTCTGGCGCAAAACGCGCCGCCAGCATTGCGCCCACCGGCATGGCGATCATTTCACCAAAGGTGATGAAGAGAATCGCGGCCACGAACAGCGCATAGCTGGACACGAAGCCATACATGGTGAATCCCACCAGGTAGAGGCACGCGGCCAGGGCCATCATCAGCATGGCAGGTTGGCCCTTGATGCGGCGGGTCACCCAGAACTGCAGCAGCACGACCGTCAGCGCGTCCAGGCTGAGCAGCAGCCCGTAGCCGCGATCGGGCACGCCATGCACATCGCGCAAGTAAACCGCCAGGGTGTTGTACATCTGCTGATAGACGAGCAGCATGAGCATGGAGACGACCAGGTAGCCGATGAAAAGCCGGTCTCTCGCCACGATACCGTAGCCGGCCACGGTCTGCAGCAGGCTTTCGCCGCCCGCCTCGCGTTGGGCGCTGAGCGTGGGTCGCGTTTCGCCAATCAAGCGGTAGAAGATGAACGCAGTGACGGCGCTGGCCGCGGCATCGGCGATGAAGAGCAGCAGGTAGGAGCGCGTCGCCAGGAAACCGCCGATGGATGGACCCACCACCCAGGCCAGGTTGGCGGCTACCCGCAGGATGCCGAACCCTTCGCTGCGCTGTTCGTCCGGCAGGAGGTCGGCTACCATGGCCTGATGCGCGGGACTGGAGACACTGCCCAGGAAGCCGACGACCGCAGCCAGCGCGTAGAAAGCTGAGAGGCTGTCGAGCAGGCCCATGACCACGCTGCCCAGGGCGCTGAACAGCAGGCCGCTCAGGATGATGCTGCGTCGGCCGATGCGATCGGTTAGCGCGCCGCCGACCATGCTGCCGACCAGGCCCGTCACAGCAAACAGACCGATCAGGATGCCGGCCTGGGTCATGCCCACCTGGAAACGCTGCGTGACATAAAGAGTGAAGAACGGGTAAAGAATCGTGCCGCCCAGCCGGTCAACCATGACGGTGACGACAAGGATGCGGAACTTGAGCGGCAGCTCTTGAAACGAACGGGTAAAGTTGTTCAGCATGGGTGCATTATACCACTCACCGAAAAAAAGCCTGTTTGCCAAAACGATTAGGCAATGGTAGAATAGCACGGCTCGCCCCACGGGAGCCGCCGAACCGGTCATGGTTTGGAAGTTACTCTCATTGCAGGATGTGCATGGACGCCATTCGCCTGCCGGGTCTGGTGGATGTGCATGTCCATCTGCGCGAACCCGGTTACGAACACAAAGAGACTTTTGCCAGCGGCGCCCGCGCCGCGCTGGCCGGCGGCATCACCACCGTTCTCGATATGCCCAACACCCAACCGCCGACGGCCACGACCGACCGCCTGGCCGCGAAAGCGCGCCTGGCTGCGGCCGCGACCGTGTGCGATGTTGGCCTTTTCCTGGGCGCCACCCGTGATACGGACCCAGCGCTCACCGCGGCCGCGGCGCCTGGGGCCTGCGGTCTCAAAATCTACGTCAGTGAGACGTTCGGCTCCCTGCGCCTGGA
>JAYRVL010000760.1:0-6848 GCA_041918575.1 Anaerolineae bacterium
GTCTATCATCCTCGCGATCTCATCTCTTGAGCATCGAAGAAGTATTTCATTGAGACTCTTGTGGGATCCACTGATACGCCTGGCATGTTTCTCGATCCAATCGTAGAAGGGTTTAGCTTGATCGCAGAGCTTGGAAAGCTCGATCAGACGATAATGTGCGATATTGACTTGATGAACAATCAGGTCATTCATTTTCTTTCTCGCTTATCACGCTGCTTTGTCGCGCCGTTTGTGGTATTTCCAAGAGCGATCTAGATCGCTGCGTTTGCCTGCCAGTATCTTACCATGAAGGAGCAAACTGGACACAATGACAGCCGCCGCGGTTTGACGCGTTGGCCTGGCTGCGTATACTTAGACCGTTCGTTGAACCGTGAGGGTCCTGCCCGCTCCCCGCCAAATCTTGTTTGTCTGTTTTACCTGTGGAGGCTCGATGTCTGTGGAAACAAGTTGGTTCCATTCTTTGCGCCGGCGCTGGCTGGCGACGTGTCTGCTCATGCTGCTCATCGCAACGGCGCTGCCGGTCGGCGCCGCGCCAGGGTTGCCGACCGCCAAGGTTGAGGCGGCCCTGGCCCAACGCCTGCAAGAGGCCGGCCAGGCGCCCGCGCTCATCTTCCTGGCGGGCCAGGCCGATTTGAGCCAGGCGGCCTACCTGGTCCAAAAGGAGGCCAAAGGCGCTTTCGTCTACGCGCAGCTCCAGGCTTTTGCCGAGCGCAGCCAGGCCAGCCTGCGCGCCGAACTGGCTCAGGCCGGCGTCGCCTACCAGGCTTTCCTCAGCGTCAACATGATCTACCTGCCCGCGGCTGATTTGACCCTGGTCAACGATCTGGCCGCGCGTGACGATGTGCGCTGGCTGACGCTCGATGCGTCGTTCGGTATTGACCCCAGCGAGCAGGTGACCCAGCCGGTCGACGCGCCGGCGGTCATCTCCAGCGGCGTCAACTACATCCGTGCGCCACAGGTTTGGGCCATGGGCATAGATGGCGCCGGCATCGTGGTGGCCGGCGGCGATACGGGCGTGCGCTGGACGCACGAGGCGCTCAAACCGCAGTATCGCGGCTGGAACGGCGTCAGCGCGGATCATACCTATAGTTGGCATGACGCCATTCACGACGGCGGCGCCAACCCCTGCGGCCTGAACGTCCCCGCGCCGTGCGACGACTATTTCCACGGTACGCACACCATCGGTTCGGTGGCCGGCGACGATCACAGCGCAGTGCCGGCCTCACATGATCAGGTTGGCGTGGCGCCCGGCGCCAAATGGATCGCCTGCCGCAACATGAACGGCGGCGTCGGTACCATCAGCCGCTATGTCGAATGTAACGACTTCTTCCTGGCCCCTGGCGGCGACCCAGGCAAACAGCCCGACGTGGTCAACAACTCCTGGGGCTGCCCGGCCTCCGAAGGGTGCGACGCCTCGACCTGGACGCAGATCCAGCCTTCGATCCAGGCCCTCAACGCAGCGGGCGTCATGTTCGTGGCCTCAGCCGGCAACGATGGCGGTCAGGGATGCGGCAGTATCAACGATCCGCCCGCGGTCTACCCGGAATCGTTGACCGTGGGTAACTTTTACGACGCCACCGGCGTGATTTCCGGCTCCAGCAGCCGCGGCCTGCGCGATTTCACCGGCCTTTTTGGGCCAGACGTCTCCGCGCCCGGCACCAGCATCCGCTCGGCCACCAACAGCAGCGACACCGCCTACAGCAGCGCCAGCGGCACCAGCATGGCCGGGCCGCATGTGGCGGGTCTGGTGGCGCTGATGTGGCAGGCCAACCCGGCCCTGCGCGGGCAGATCCTGGAAACGGCCCAGTACATCCGCGAGACCGCCACCCGCGTCGACAACAACACCTGCGGTGTGCTCACCCCGTACCCCGACCCGCTGGACAATCGCCCCACGCCGAACAACGTCTACGGCTGGGGCCGCATCGATGCGTTCAACGCGGTCAACGCGGCGCGTTGCCCGGCCGACGTTGATTACGATGGCGAGATTGACGTGCGCGACGTGCAGCTCGTGGCCGAAATCTGGAATACGCAGCCGGGTCAACTGCTGTACAATGCCCGGCGCAATCTCGATTTCAACGATCCGGCCATCACCGCGGCCGATGTAACCGTGGTGGCCAATCAATGGGGCAACAGTTGCATCGGCTGAGAAAGACCCGCAGCCGCTGAATGCATTGAGGAGTAACTGCTCAGGCGACCCCCCTGCCCCCAACCCTGGGGGGAAAGCATTCGGCTTCCCCAGGATTGGGGGTAGGGGGACGCTCCGGGCGCTATCGAGACCATTGTCACTGCCTGGCTGAGCAGTTACATTGAGACAAAATTGAATGAATTTGGGGCGAAATCCACGTTCAGGAGCAAGCATGAGCGAAACGACGAATCCCAGTCAGTATACGAATGGACATCACGATGATGGAGGACGAGCCATGATCAATCCGCCTTTGGGCAGCCAGACATCAATCCTGGAAATGACAGTCGCCTTCTTCGACGGCATTAGCTGGGACTATTCACGCCACGCGAACAAGCCCATCCTCTCGATGCGGCACCAGGGCAAGAAGGGCGCGTGGCGCTGCGTGGCCCAGGCGCGTGAAAGCGAGACCCAGCATCAGTTCTTGTTCTACTCGGTGCTCGACAGCTTCACGCCGTCGGACAAGCGCCCGGCGATGGCCGAGTTCCTGACGCGGGCGAACTACGGCATGATCATCGGCAACTTCGAAATGGACTTTAGCGATGGCGAGGTGCGCTACAAGACCAGCATTGACGTCTCGGCCAATATCGAACACCTGACCGACGCCCAGTTGCGCAGCGTTGTGTTTACCAACGTCCTGATGATGGACAAGTACTTCCCCGGCTTGATGAGCGTGATGTACTTGGACCGTCCGCCCGCGGAGTTGATCGCCGAGATCGAGAAATAGACGGGGCCTCCAGCCGTCACTCCACCGCGTCGAACACTTTGTCCGGCCGCCACATCTGCAGACCGGCGTCGTAGGTGACCAGGGCGATGAGGCGGCCGGCCGGGTCATAGGCGCGGCCGGCGGGGCGCGGCGGCGGCGCAGTCGCGGTGACGGGGTTGCCGTGCCGCACGACCTGCGTGCGTCCCTCGTCGAGGTAAACCGGCGTCAGATGGAGCACGGCTTGATCGGGCGGCAGCAGGAAGCGCTGCCAGTCGTCGGCTGCGGCCAGAGTTTCCAGGTGTACGCTGTCCTCCAGGCGAAAATGGCCGCTGGCCTGCCGCACCAGCCCGGTCAGGTGCGCGCCGCAGCCCAGCGCCTGTCCCAGGTCGCAGGCCAGGGAGCGGATGTAGGCGCCGGGCGCACAGGTGACGCGAACCGTCAGCACGGGCGACTGCCAGCCCAGCAGTTCGATCTGTTCGATGCGCACCCGGCGCGACGGCAGCTCCACCGCCTGCCCGCGCCGCGCCTTGCGATACGCGGCCACACCGCCCACCTTCAGCGCAGAGAAGGCCGGCGGTTGCTGCTCGATCTCGCCCACGAAGCGCGCCAGCGCCTGCTCCAGATCAGAGCGGTTGAGCAGCGGCACAGGCAGCGTGCTGATCACCTCTCCTTCAGCGTCATAGGTGCTGGTGCTGACGCCCAGGTAAATGTCAGCCTGATAAACTTTCGTGCCGGCCTGCAGGTATTCGATCAGCCGTGTGGCCGGCCCCAGGGCCATGAGGAGGACGCCGGTGGCCAGCGGATCGAGCGTGCCGGCATGACCGATCTTGTCCACGCCGGTGATGCGGTTAACCCGATTCACCACCCAGCGCGACGAACGCCCCGGCGGTTTGTGTATATTCAACAGACCAAAAATCATCGTCCTCGCGCCTGGCAGCAACCCGAATTTCTGCGCGAAACCGGTTTGGCTGCTTTATTTCTCTGCATTTCCCTGCATTTTTCTTCATGCCGGCTCAACGAACGGCGGCTGCGCGAAACCCTGACTCGCCAGGCTGTTGTCGAGCGCGGCCATCAGCAGGCGGCGGGCGTCGGCCAGCGCGCCTTCGATGGCGCAGCCGGCCGCCAGTGGATGCCCACCGCCGCCCAGCGCCAGCGCGGCTTCGGCCACCGAAAAACCGGGGCAGGCGCGCAGGCTCACCTCGATTTTGTCCTTGCGCTCCACCAACACGGCCGCCACATCGGCTTCCATGGCGCTCGCCAGGAAGCTGGAAAGCCCGGCGTCCGCGCCGTTTTCGCCCACACCCGCGGCCCGCCGATCCAGTTCCGTCACTTCGCTCCACAGGATGCGGCCGTGCAGCCGGGCGCGGCCAAGCACACGGCTCCACAACTGCATCTGCGCCAGCGAGCGACGTTCGAGCGTCGTGTCCATGATCTGGAACAGGGACGCGCCCGCCTCCATCAGCCGGCCGGAGATGTGCAGCACGCGCGGGGAGGTACTGTGGGTGCGAAAGCCGCGCGTGTCAGTGACCAGGCCGGTCAGCAGGCAGGTGGCCATGTCAGGCGTCAACGGCGCGTGCAGGTGCTCAGCCAACATAAAGATCATCTCGGCCGTGGCCGCGGCCGTGGAATCAACCCAATTGACCGCGGCAAAGCGCAGGTTGGTGATGTGATGGTCAATGTTGAGGGTGGGAATGCCGGTTTTTGTCAGGTCCGTGAAGAGCGGGCCAAGCCGCCGGGGATCGCTGGCGTCCAGGGCCACCAGCAGGTCGAAGCGGCCGGAGGCTGTCTGACCGATGGCGCCAATGCCGGGCAGGAACTGGAGCATTTCGGGCGGAGGATCGGCGCAGACCAGCACGCACGCCTTGCCCAGGTGACGTGCGATGGCGCCGAATGCCAGCAGCGAGCCGAGGGCGTCGCCGTCTGGACTGACATGCGAAATGGCGAGGAGCGAAGAAGCCCGACCGATGGCCTGGCTGGCGTACACCAGACTGGCCTCGGCCGGGTCAACAGGCATGGCGATGGGCTGAGGCATGTTCGCCATACGCTAGTGGGCGTCTTCTTGACTGACGGCCGGCGCCGCGCCAGGTTGGGCGGCAATCTGATCGAGCAGGCGATTGATGCGCTCTGCCCGCGCCTCGGTGCGGTCGAGCTTGAAGCTCAGCTCAGGCGTAAAACGCAGGTTGACATGCTCGGCCAGGCGCCGGCGCAGATAGGCGCTGGCGTGCTCCAGCCCGCGCATGGCCTCGCGTTCCACGATTCGATCATCATCCAGAACTGAGAAATAGACGCGCAAATTTCGATAATCGGCTGAGATGTCCACATCGTTGACGATGACCGGCGCCAGGCGCGGATCGCCCAGCTCGCCGCCCAGGATCAGCGTCAATTCTTCACGCAAAAGCCCGTTCAGGCGGGCGCGACGATGATTCGTCATGAGTCACTCGTCCTTCTAGCGCACGCGCTCCATTTTGTACGCTTCCAGGATATCGCCTGCTTCGTAGGCGTCGAACTTTTCGAGGGTGACGCCGCACTCGAAACCGGCCTTGACATCGCTGACATCTTCCTGGAACCGTTTGAGCGACTGCATACGCGTGGTAGCCACGATCTGGTCGCCGCGCTTGACGCGAATGAGCGAGCCGCGCGTCACGAATCCGCTGCGCACCATGCAACCGGCCACGACGCCCTTCTTGCTCAGATGAAACACCTGGCGTACTTCGATTTCGCCCTGGTGCGCTTCGCGATACACAGGCTCCAGCATGCCCTTGAGCGCCAGTTCCACCGATTCCAGCAGGTTGTAGATCACGTCATAGGTGCGCACATCCACGCCTTGCGTTTCCGCCACATTTTGCGCGGCGCCGTCCAATGACACGTTGAAACCGATCACGATCGCGCTGGAGGCCGCGGCCAGGTTGATGTCCGACTCGGTGATCTTGCCGATGCCCTGGTGCAGAATCTTGATCTTGACCTCATCGTTGCTCAGACGATTCAACGAATTGACGATCGGCTCCAGCGAGCCCTGGAAGTCGGCCTTCAGGATCAGGGTCAACTCCTTGACCTGGCCCGCCTGCATCTTCTGGAAAACGTCCTCCAGGCTCACCAGCTTGGTCGGCGCGGCCGCAGCCGCCTGATGGGCAATCTGCCACGTTTCGGCTTCGGCGCGCGCGGCATTGTAATCAGGCATGACCTTGAACGTGCTGCCGGCCATGGGCGTTGTGCTGAAGCCCATGACGCGCGCTGGCGTGCTGGGAGGCGCCGCGTCCAGCGCGTTGCCGCGGTCATCGAACATGGCGCGTACGCGGCCTGCCACGCCGTCGGCCACGATGGGATCTCCCACGCGCAGCGTACCGGTCTGCACCAGCAGGGTGGCGATGGCGCCGCGGCGCGGGTCGTTTTCGCTCTCGATGACGGTGCCGATGGCGCGGCCTTCCGGGGTGCTCAGCGGCGGGTTGATGTCGGCCACCAGAAGGATGTTCTCCAACAGGTCGTTGATGCCGCGTTTCATCTTGGCCGAGACCGGCACACAGATGACATCGCCGCCCCATTCTTCGATGAGCAGACCTGCATCAGACAGCTCTTGCTTGACGCGATCGGGATTAGCGTTCGGTTTGTCCACCTTGTTCATCGCCACCACAATCGGCGCCTGCGCCGCCTTGGCATGACTGATGGCCTCTTTGGTCTGGGGCATGACGCCGTCATCGGCCGCCACCACCAGCACCACGATGTCGGTCACTTGCGCGCCGCGTGCGCGCATGGCGGTAAAGGCTTCGTGTCCCGGCGTATCCAGAAAGGTGATCTTGCGGCCGTTCAGCTCGATCTGATAGGCGCCGATGCGTTGGGTAATGCCACCCGCCTCGCCTTCCACCACGTTGGTCTTGCGAATCGCGTCGAGCAGGGTCGTCTTGCCATGATCCACATGCCCCAGCACAGCGACCACCGGCGGTCGTTCGATCAGCTTTTGCTCGA
>JAYRVL010000761.1:0-3424 GCA_041918575.1 Anaerolineae bacterium
CCTTCACCCTCTCCGCCGAGGACGAAGCCGCGATCAGCGAGCGCCTGCGCGGGTTGGGGTACGTCGGTTGAACGGATCATCGGTGGCGCCGAACCAAAATCTGCCCAGCCACGCGCTGACCATTGACCTGGAAGAATGGTTCCAGGGCCTGACCAGCACCAATCGCCAGGTGGCGCGCTGGCCGGAATGGCCGGCCCGCGCGGCCGGGTTGACCGACCGCCTGCTCGAGCTGCTCGCCAGCCACGGGGTGCGCGCCACCTTTTTCGTGGTCGGCGCGCTGGCCGCGGCCGAACCGGCCCTGATCGCCCGCATCGCAGCCGCCGGCCACGAACTGGCCGTGCATGGCTACGATCATCGCTTCGTGCATGAGCTGACCCCGGCCCAGTTCCGCGACGAACTGCGCCGCACCGTACACGCCATCCGCCGCGCGGCCGGCGATGTCCCCATCCTGGGCCACCGCGCGCCCTACTTTTCGATCAACGGCGCCTGCCTGTGGGCGCTCGACGTGCTGGCGGCCGAAGGGTTCGTCTACGATTCGAGCCTGATCCGCACGCGCAACCCACTGTATGGCTTTGCGCAGGCGCCTGTGCAGCCGGCGCGCCTGCAGACCGGCGGGGCCGGGACGCTGACCGAGTTCCCGGTGACGACCATCGGTCTGGGGCGCTGGCGTCTGCCCTGCGGCGGCTTTGCCTGGCGTGCGCTGCCCTATCCGCTCATTCGGGTGCTGGTGCGTCGCGCCCAGGCGCATGGCCCCATCGTGGCCTATGTGCATCCCTGGGAATTCGACGCCAACCAGCCTGCGTCAACCCGCCTGACCGCACGTGAGCGCATTACCCACCGCGTCGGCCGGGCCGGACTCTGGTCAACCTGGAGCCGCCTGCTGACCGACTCCTCCTGGGGGCCGCTGGCCGATCATCTGGCGCTGGCTGAGCGTCTGCCGCTCTGGAGCCTGGCATGATCGAGGTGCATGAGGGACAGGACGCCGCGGCCTGGGATGAATTCGTCCTCGCCGCGCCGCAGGCCAGTTATTTTCACCTGGCCGCGTGGCAAAACATCTACCATGAGGTCTACGGTCTGCGCCCCTTTGCCCTGATCGCGCAGGACGCGGGCGCCGTTGTGGGCGTGCTGCCGTTGTGCGCCGTCCATGCCTGGCCGGCCAGGGTGCATGTCACTTCGCTGCCAGGCGGGTGGTGCGCGGCCAGCCCGTCCGCGGCCGCCGCGCTGATCGAGGCCGCGACCGCGCTCACGCGGCGTCTGGACGCGGCCTACCTGGTGCTGCGCGACAGCCCTGATCCGCTGCCCTGGGCCGACGCAGCGGCGCCTGGCGCGGACGGCTGGCGCACCGTGGCGCGGCACGTCACCGTGCGCCAAAGCCTGCAAGCGGGCGCGGACGCGCTGTGGAAAGGCTTTTCGCACGATCTGCGCAACCTGCTGCGCCGCGGGCAGCGGGCCGGCTTCGAGCTGAGCTGGGACGCCGATCAACTGGACGCCTGGTATCCGGCCTTCGCGGAGACGGCGCAGCGCAAGGGGACGCCCGTGCTCAGCCGGCGCTTCTTCCAGCAGGCGCAAGCCCACTTCCCGGAACGCTTCACGTTGCTGGTTCTGCGTCACAACGGCGAATTGGTGGGCGGCGGCGGCCAGTTCCTGCTGGGGCAAACGGTCTGGTGTACCTGGGGCGCGATCCGGCCGCCGTTCCTGCGTCAACATGCCACCTACCTGATGTACTGGGAGATCATGGCGCACTTCGCCGGGCTGGGCTGGGCCGCGGTGGATTTTGGGCGCAGCGCGGCCGATTCCGGCCATGCCGCGTTCAAGCGGCGCTTCGGGCAGCAGCAGCCGCTCTATCAGCACGTCTGGCTGCACCGCCAGCGCACGCTGCCTGGGCTGATTGCCCAGGCGCAGCCCGCAGGCAGCCTGAGCCTGGCCCAGCGCCTGTGGCAGCGCCTGCCCCCGGCCGTGGCGGAAGCCCTCAGCGCCATCGTGCGCCGTCGCATTCCGTTCGGGTAGGGGGAAGGGATGGGTACACGGATTGACACGGATGAGACTTGTGGGAGGAATGGTTATTACGAACCCTGTTTTGCCCCGGGCGCGAGGGCGCTTTCTGCCGCCGAGCGCCACACCGCATACGTTATCTGACCTGGCTGTGAGCCTGGCCGCGGCGGCGCGCGGCGGCGCTGAGGCTGCGTTGACCCGCGACCTGGCCGCGCGCACCGGCTGTCCATCCGTTCATCTGACGGCCAGTGGCCGCGCTGCCTTTTTCCTGATCCTGGAAGCAGGCAAGCGCCTGCGCCCTGACCGCCGCGAGGTGGCGCTGCCCGCATACACCTGCCCGGTCCTGGCCCATGCCGCGCACATGGCCGGGCTGCGCGTGCGCCTGGTGGACATGGACCCACAGACGTTGGACTACGACCGCGCCGCGCTGGAGCACGCGATCGGGCCGCAGACATTGGCCGTGGTCAGCGTACACCCGTTGGGCCTGCCGCGGCCGCTGGACGATGTGCGCGCCCGCGCCCACGCCGCCGGCGCGTTCCTCGTGGACGACGCCGCGCAGGCCTTCGGCGCACGCGGTCCTGAGCCGGCGACCTGTACGGGTGCGCAGGGCGACGCCGGGCTGTTCAGCTTCGGGCCGGGCAAGCCGCTGAGCATCGGCGGCGGCGGCGCGGCGCTTTTCAACGACGCCAGCCTGGCCGCGGCCGCCGCGCAGATTTTCGCCGCCTGGCCGCGGCCGCGCCTGGCGTCACAGCTCCTGGCCTGGGCCAGAATCGCGGCGCTGGCCGTTGCGTTTCATCCGCGGGGCTGGTGGTGGGTGACGCGGCTGGGCCTCGATGCAGCCGGCGATGATCCGCGCACCTGGCAGTTTGCTCGCCAACCGCTCAACGCGCCCGCGGCCGCACTGGGCCAACGCCTGCTGCCGCAACTGGCCGGCTGGAACGCACAACGGCGGGCCAACGGGCAGCGTCTGCTGGCAGACCTGCCCGCGCAGGCCGGCCTGACCCCCATCGCGGCCGCGGCCGGCAGCCAGCCCATCTACCTGCGCCTGCCGCTGCTGGCCCGCAGCCCTGCGCAGCGCGCTGAGCTGATCGCCCGCCTGCGCCGCGCCGGCATCGGCGCCGGTCGCCTGTACGGCCACACGCTGGCGGAAATCCTCCGGCGCCCATTCCCCGCTGCGTTGCCGGGGCCAACCGCCGTCAACCTGGGCGATGATTTCCCCGGCGCGACCGAAATCGCCCAGCGCCTGCTCACCCTCCCCACCCATCCGTATGTGCAGGAAAACGATCTTGCGCTGATGAGGATGGAGATTGGAGATTGGAGACCAGAGATTAGAGACCAGAGATCTATGTGGAGGGCGGTTGATTTGTGGTTGAAAGTGAGGCGCGAGGAGTGAGGTTGGAGACCGGAGATTGGAGACCGGAGGTTGGAGACC
>JAYRVL010000762.1:0-2693 GCA_041918575.1 Anaerolineae bacterium
GTCAATATGTCAACCGCTAGACCGTTAATAATACGTTAGTCGCGCGATCCACGATTATAACATGTGGCTGGCAAATTGCAAAACGTAGAGACGTTGTAACTGTTCACGTTAACAGAAAGGAGAATCAGGGGGACATGGCCGAGGGCTGGACGAGGAGGGTTAGGAACTCGCGGTAGGGGTTTAGATGACGGGCTTGCCAGGTGTGGAATAGAGTGGCCAGGCCGAAACGGGTCTGGCTACCGGCCGGGCTGCGTGACCCGCCGCTGACCTTGCGCTGGACAACAAGGGGGCGCAGGGCGCGTTCGGCAAGGTTGTTGTCAGCCGGAACGGTGGGGTGAAGGACGAACTGATACAACTCGTCAATATGGCGCAGTAAACGTTTGGCCAGCGCCTGACAGGGGTCGTTCTTGACCTGGGCATATTGCAGACCGAGCAGGTGTGTCCGTTGCCAGAGGGCGTCATAGTGCCGTCGGCGTTCGCCCGGGTCATCCAGGCCGGCCGCTTCCTGAGCCAGACGATACTGCAGGTGAACGGCCAAGGCCCAGGCCAGCCGCTCGCCGTCGGCTTGTTGTTCGTCGCGGAGTTGCTTCAGGTCGCGCAACAGATGCACCCAGCAGCGTTGATGCGGCCCACGGTAGATGTTGTAGCCGCCGTAGAAGTCGCTGACCAAATGACCCTGGAAGGTGTCGCCCAATAGCTTAGTCACCACCGCACCCGCCCGGCTGCGGTCGTATTCGTAGTAGCGGATGGCCGCCGGGCCGTCAGTCACCAGGCACCACACGTAGCCGTTCTGCCCATCTTCCCGCCAGCCCGTCTCGTCGCCATGCACCACCGCCTGCTGCCGGGCCGACTGCTTCAACGCCTCAATCGCCGGCGCCACCCGCTGCCGCATCCGTTGCAGCAGTCCGCTGACCTCGCCGGCACTCAACCGCACCTGATGAATCGTCGCCAGGTAAGCCTGGATGCCGCGCACCGTGGCCCGCAAGCTTTGGCTCAGGTAGGCCACCAGCGCCCCCAGACGCACCCCGATCCGCCCCTGCCCCACCACTTCCCGGCTCCAATCCATCGCCGGCTGTTGCCAGGCCGCACACACCGGACACCAACGCTTCACTATCTGGTGCTCGATGACTTCCACCGGTGACGGCTCTGGCAGTTCGATCACCTGTCGCCGGTACGCCTCGCTTTCCCCACGCAGGTGATAGCCACAGCCCGCGCACGTCGCCACCGCGTGCCGCTCGATGCGTGTCGGCTCTTCTCGCCGCCGCGCCTGGTTGTGGCTGGCGGCTCGCTTCTTGCGCGTCTTGGTGCCTTCTTTCTTGGGCTGGTTGGCCTTGGCGAAGGTCGGCACCTTCCCCTTTTTCTCAAGCTCGGCCACCCGGCCGCTCAACTTCTCGACCTGCTCTTGCAGTTCGGCCACCAGTCGTTTGAGCGCCGCGTTCTCCGCCAGCAGTGCTCCATTTTCGGCCAACACCGCAACCCCTTCTTCGTGCGTCATCCCTCAGAGTGTACCCTGTGTTTTCTGTAAGGGTGAACAGTTACCGGCCTACGCCCGACCGCCGACCGGCCAACGCAAACGGGCTCATCATACGATAATAGCGTCTTAAATCCTACTCATCCGTCTGTCTTAAGGCACCTCACACGCCGCCCCGCTATTGGCCACACGACAGCTTCCCAACACGGCCACGTTACTGCCATCGGCCGTCATCAGGCGCGTGCCATCGCCGCGCCGATAGAGGCCAGCCACCAGCGTGTACTCCCCTGTATCCAGCGCCGGCAGGCTGAGCACGTGGCGCTGCGCCAGACGGTCGCCGGGCCGCAACGTCTCGGCCGCCGCATCCAGACCATCGTGCTGGGCGACAATGTTGCCTCCAGCATCGAGCAAATGGACGAACATCGCCGCGTCCGCCGGCAGCGGCGACAGCACCTCCCACCAGGTCAGCAGGCGGAGTTGCCCGTCGTGGCCGGCGTTCAACGGCGCAAAGCCGGCCAGTTGGATGGCCGGTGGGTCACCAAAGGCCACGGCAACCGGCGACCAGGCAACAGGCGGCGATTGGGGCAACTCATAGACGGCAAAGGACGGCGCGGTGGAACTGCGGTAGAGCGGCTCGCTCAGGCCCACGGCCGCGGCCAGTTCGCCATCCAGCGGCGCATACTCCGGCACATAGAGCCGCGCCGCCTGCCCAACGGGCCAAACCAGCGCCCCGGCCACGCCGCCGCCCGTCTGCACCCAACGGGCCAGCGGGTCGCGGCCGATGACCCGGCGCAGCGTGGCCGCGTCAATCGGCTCATAGAACACCTCGGCCACCACCGGCGCGCCCCCGTCGCCGGCCCGCCACTGGTCGCCGATGTCGCGCAGCGCCGTCTGATAGCGCAGGCGCGTCTCCAGATTGTCCGCCCACGCCCCGAAGCCGTCGCGCACGGTGCGAACGGCGTTGAAAGCAGCCAACAGCAAGGCCAGGGTGAGGGCCACGCCGCCGACAGCCCGCCGGGCAACCGCTGTCCTATTGCCCGCCGGCCACGCCCGCAGACGCCGGGCCGCCGCAGCCACCGCCAACCCCGGCAACAGATAGACCACCGGCAGCGCCCCCACCAGTCGCACCGTGCTGGGCGCGTCGGGCGAGAGGGCGCTGGGCAACAGAGCCACGGCCAACCAGACCGGCAGCAGGGCGTAGACGGGCCGCCGCCAGCGCCAC
>JAYRVL010000763.1:0-8516 GCA_041918575.1 Anaerolineae bacterium
CACCGGCGACACCGAAGCGCTGCGCACCAAGATCGCCGCCGACAAGCTGCCGTTCATGTCGGCCTCCTACTCGGCCAACCTGACCGTCATGGCTGACGCGCCCTACAATTTCCTGATTGGCACCACCTATTCCGATCAAATGGTCATCGCCCTGCGTTGGGCCGCGCAGGATTGGCAGGCCAAAGGCGGCAGCGGCAAGGCCAAGGTGGTCTTCCTGTACAACGACAGCCCCTTTGGCAAGTCGCCGCTGCCGGCCGGCAACGAATTTGCCGCGGCCAACAACATGGAAGTGCTGGAAGTGGCTATGCCGCGCGGCGCTACGGACCTGACGCCACAGTTGTCGCAGGCGCAGGCCTTCAATGCCAACTACATCATCATTCAGAACACGTCCGGCCCCGGCGCATTGGCCGCCAAGAACGCCAAGGGCCTGGGCCTGAATGTGCAGATCATCTGCCTGAACTGGTGTGCGGATGAGAACCTGATCAAACTGGCGGGCGATGCAGCCGAGGGCGTGGTGGGCACGATTCCCTTTGCTCCGCCCGACCCCAGTGTGGCCGGTGTCAAGGACATTATCGAGTACACCAAGAGCAAGAACATCAACCTGGAGGAGAAGGGGCTGCACTATGTCCAAGGTTGGTGGACCATGGCGGTCATGACTGAGGGCATCAAGCGTGTGTTGGACAGCAACAAGCCAATCACCGGCGAGAACCTCAAAGCAGCCCTGGAGACGATCAGCAACTTCGAAACCGGCGGTGTGACTTCACCCCTCACGTTCACCGCAAGCGATCACGCCGGCAACAAGGCCCTGCGCCTGTACCAGGTCAAGGCCGGCAAGTGGGCGCCGATCAGCGACTTCATCGGCGCCAAGTAAACGCCGCTGAGAGGAGTCGCCAGCAGGTACACGGATCAACACGGATTCACACGGATTTCTTCTCTGGCGGCCGGGAGTCCCGAACTCGTTCGGGGAGCGGCCGTGTGGGACACGGATCAACGCAGGTTTACACGGGTCGTTGTCACATCTGCGTTGATCTGGGTTGATCCATGTACCGATCGTATTGGACCATGTGAGGTGAGGAAGCGCGCTATGCTCGTACTCAACAACATCGAAGTCATCTACAATGACGTGATCCTTGTGCTCAAGGGCATGTCGGTGCAGGTACCGGAGGGGCGCATCGTCGCGCTGCTCGGTTCCAACGGCGCCGGCAAGACGACCACCCTCAAGGCCATTTCGGGCCTGCTGAAGCCGGAGGATGGCGAAGTGACCGACGGCAGCATCGAGTTCCAGGGCGCACGCATTGATAAACTCGACGCAGCCGACATCGTGCGTCGGGGCATCTTCCAGGTGATGGAAGGTCGCCGCGTGTTTCCTCATCTGACAGTGGAAGAAAACCTGATGGCCGGCGCGTACACACGCCGCGACCGCGGTCAAGTACCGGCAGACATCGAGGCGGTGTACGCCTACTTTCCGCGGCTCAAGGAGCGTCGCGTCAAGACTTCCGGCTATCTCTCTGGCGGTGAACAGCAGATGCTGGCGATTGGCCGCGCCCTGATGGCGCGCCCGCGCCTGATGCTGTTGGATGAACCGAGCCTGGGCCTGGCGCCGTTGCTGGTGGCTGAAATTTTCGATATCGTCAAGCGCATCAACCAGGAGCAGAAGACCACAATCCTGTTGGTGGAGCAGAACGCACGCCTGGCCCTGAGCATTGCCGACTACGCCTACATCATGGAAAATGGCCGCATCGTGCTCGAAGGGGACCCGGCCGCGCTGCGCGATAACGCCGACGTGCGTGAATTCTACCTGGGCCTGACCGATGTCGGCCAGCGTAAGAGCTACCGCGAAGTCAAACACTACAAGCGGCGCAAGCGCTGGCTGAGCTGATTCAAACCGCGACGCTCTCCGGCATGAGCCTTGAGGTTTTTCTGGCACTCTGCTATAATGCGACCATGACCGAGGATGCACAATCCTCCGAGACGTCTGCTTGCCCCAGCCCTCCCCATTGATGCAAGAGTGGAAGCCAATGCCGCAACAAGATGCGCTGATCAACCTTTCTGCGGGCCTCGAAGCCAACCTGCGCCGTCTTAATCCGTGGTGGCGAGGATTACCCCAGGCGCCGCTGCCACCAGTGAAACGATGGGTGTTTCCGATTGCGCTTGGACGCCTCAAGCATGGCCCGACGAAAGTGACGGTAGTGAGCGGTCCTCGCCAGGTGGGCAAGAGTACGCTGGTGCTGCAACTCATCCAAGCCCTTCTCGCTGAAGGCGTCTCACCAGATCACATCTTCTACATCCAGTTCGACGACCTGCCCGAGCTGCGGCGGCTCCAGGAACCAATCTTGCGGTTGGCCGACTGGTTCGAACAGGCCGTTCTGAAGCAGACCTTCAACCAGGCTGCGCAAGAAGGGCAGCCCGCCTTTCTTTTTCTCGATGAAGTTCAGAATCTGGACGCCTGGGCGCCCCAACTGAAGTTCCTGGTTGACACCAGCGCCGTGCGCGTCGTGACCACAGGCAGTTCGGCGCTGCGCATCGAACTTGGCCGCGACAGCCTGGCCGGTCGCCTCAGCACATTGGACATGGGGCCGCTCTTTCTGCGCGAAATCCTGGAGATACGCGGGGAAGGGCACATCGCCCCTTTTCTGCCGTTCAACGGGCTGGCTCCGCTCAAAGACAAGAACTTCTGGCTCGCCCTGCGCGAGCATGGCATGAAGCACCGCATCTTGCGCGATCGAGCCTTTCAAGCATTTTCCGAACGCGGCGCGTACCCGGTTGCTCATGCAGCCGCCGAGTTGCCGTGGGATGACCTGGCCAACCTGCTCAATGAAACGATCATTCGCCGCGCCATTCAGCACGATCTGCGCGTCGGTCCGCGGGGCGCCCGACGAGATGCACAGCTCCTGGAAGAAGTCTTTCGCCTCTCGTGCCGCTACATCGGTCAATCGCCCAAGCAGTCTCTCTACCTGGACGAGATTCGGCGCACCCTGGCCGCCAACATCGGCTGGCAGCGCATCCTGGCCTACCTCAAATTCCTGGATGGCGCCCTGCTGATCCGCCTGATCGAGCCGCTGGAGCTGCGCCTGAAGCGCGCCCGCGGGCCGGCGAAACTGTGCCTGTGTGACCATGCGCTGCGCGCAAGCTGGCTGCAGGAGGTCGTCCCCTTGCATCCAGGCGGACTGGAGCAGCAGCCGCATCTGCGCGACCTGGCCGGGCGCATCGCCGAAAGCACAACCGGCTATTTTCTCAGGTCCATCACCGGCCTGGATGTCGCCCACTTTCCTGAGCGCGCCAGCGAGCCAGAGGTGGACTTCGTTCTTACCCTGGGCGAGCAGCGCATCCCCCTGCAAGTCAAGTATCGCTCTACCATTCGCTGGGAAGACAGCCGGGGTCTGCGCAGTTTCGTCGAGAAATCGGTCTACAACGCACCGTTTGGCCTGCTGTTGACGCTCACGGATGAACCGGTGAGTGACGACCCGCGCATCGTTAGTTTGCCCCTCTCCACACTGCTGCTCCTGCGCTGAGAGGCGAGTCCCTGCTCAGGAATTCCAAATGTGGTCGCTGAAGACATCTGGAATGGAGGCTTTAGCCGGTTATTGGGCACTTGAGAACCCTGTGGCAGACCGGCTGAAGCCTCGATTCCGGGTACATTTGGGATTCCTGGTCCCTGCTTTTTGTCCTTTGTTCATCCTATGCTACAATGCCGCCGAACCGTAGGAACGGCCAGTAACGACAAGGTGATGGCGCGTTGACCGCGTCTTTGCGATCTTTGCGTCTTGGCGGTTCGAAAAATCGTTCACGTCTACCATACCGGCTGATCCACCGCAGCCGGCATCGAAGGAGTCACATCGTCGCGTGCTCAAGACATTCTGGGAAAACTTCAAATCTGTCATGCGCGCTATCGGCAATTTCCAGGCGCGCGTTTTTTTGAGCCTCCTGTACCTGGCGCTTGTCCTGCCGACTGGCGCGCTGCTGCGCCTGTTTTCAGACCCGCTTGATCTCAAAGCCCCTGACCGCCCTGGCCCGATGGATACCACAACCTTTTGGATAATGCGTGAGCCGTTGAATGAAACCCTGGACGGCGCCCGCCTCCAGTCGTGACGGCGCCCGACGCCAGCCACGCTGACCGGCGCCCGTAGCCCCCCGCGCCGAATCGAATCAAATCTGAACAGACCAAACAACGCATGTACATTCTTGGTGTTTCTTGTTTCTATCATGACGCCGCGGCCGCGCTGCTGCACAACGGTCACCTGGTAGCCGCGGCCGAGGAAGAACGCTTCTCGCGCATCAAACACGACTTTGGCTTTCCCACGCAGGCCATCGAGTTCTGCTTGCGTACGGCCGGCATCACCGCGGCGGACCTCGATTACGTCGTCTTCTACGAAAAGCCGCTGCCCAAGCTGGAGCGCATCCTCCTCAGCGTCCTGCAAACCGTCCCCCGCTCCTACGTCGTCTTCCGCGAGGCCATGATTGCCTGGTTCAACGAAAAGCTGTGGGTCAAGGGCCTGCTGGTCAGCAAACTCAATCTGCCCACCGAAAAGATCCTCTTCGTGGATCATCACCTTTCGCACGCGGCCAGCGCTTTCTTCTGTTCACCGTTCAAAGAGGCCGCCATCCTGACGGTTGACGGCGTCGGCGAGTGGACCACCGCGACCCTCGGCCGCGCCACCGCCCAATGGAATGACGTTGGCGAAAACCACATCTGGCTCGATCAGGAGATTCGCTTCCCGCACTCCCTCGGTCTGCTCTACTCCGCCTTCACCGCCTGGCTCGGTTTTCAGGTCAATGAAGGCGAGTACAAGGTGATGGGCATGGCGCCCTACGGCCAGCCCAAATACAGCGATCGCGTCGAGAAGCTCATCCAGGTGGCGTCCGATGGCTCTTTCCGCTTGGACATGAGCTACTTCACCTTCCATCATTCGACCGTCAGCACGTTTGGTCAGCGTTTCGTAGACCTGTTTGGCGCGCCGCGCGATCCGCAAGCCCTGTTCGTCACCGATCTCACCCATCCCGGCGGCGATCACAGCCGTGAGTTGAAGGCGCAGAACCAATACTACGCAGATGTGGCGGCCAGCATTCAACAGGTGACAGAAGAGACCCTGCTCAAAATGGCAAACCATCTGCACCGCACGACCGGCCTGAAATATCTTTGCTTTGCGGGCGGCGTGGCCCTGAACAGCGTGGCGAACGGCCGTATCCTGCGAGAGACGCCATTCGAGTCCATCTATGTGCAGCCGGCCGCGGGCGATTCCGGCGGCGCGCTGGGCGCCGCGCTTTACGCCTGGCACGTCTTGCTCAACAAGCCGCGCGAGTTCACCCTGGAGCACTGCTACTGGGGCGCAGAGTACGGCGAAGCCGAGATCGAGACCTTCCTGCGCAGCCAGGATATCCCCTTCCAGGCGCTGCCCGACGACAAACTGCGTTCGATCCTGGTGGATGACCTGCTGGCCGGCCGTGTCATCGGCTGGTTTCAGGGGCGTTTCGAGTGGGGCCCGCGCGCCCTGGGCAATCGCAGCATCCTGGCCGATCCGCGCCGCGCCGAAATGAAAGAGATCGTCAACGAGAAGATCAAGTTTCGCGAACCGTTTCGGCCCTTCGCCCCTGTGGTCATCGAAGAGACCGCGCACCGCTACTTCGACTTGGATGCGCCGGCCGCGCATTATCCGGCGCGCTTCATGCTGCTGGTCGAGCCGATCTTCGCGGATCGTCAGCATGAGATTCCGGCTGTCACCCATATTGGCGGCAGCGGGCGCTTGCAGACGGTGCGCCGCGCCTGGAATCCCCGCTATTACGACCTCGTCGAGGCTTTTGGACAAGCGACCGGCACGCCGGTTCTGCTGAACACGTCGTTCAACCTGCGCGGGGAACCGATCGTGACCACGCCGGCCAACGCCTTCGACACCTTTAGCAAGAGCGAGATTGATACGCTGGTGTTGGGCAATTACCTGGTGCGAAAAAACTCCCTAAGGAAGCGTTCATCGTGATGCGTGTGCTGAGAGCCGCGTTGCGCGGATTCGGTTTGGCGCTGGCCGGCATGTTGGCGGCCGTTGTGCTGTTGGAAATCACCGTACGCGTCCTCAATCTGGCGCCGCCCGCAGAAAGCCCTGGCTGGTTTTGGAAATCGCCTGACGAACAATACGGTTGGCAGCACATGGCCGGCGCCACCGGGCGCTGGTTCAACCCGTACAACGAGTACAACGTCGAAGTGACCATCAACAGCAAGGGCCTGCGCGATGAAGAAATCGAATACGGCAAGGCGGCAGATGAGTTCCGTATTCTGGTGCTGGGCGATTCCTACGTGGAGGGCCTGCGCGTGCCGTTGGAACAGACCTTCAGTAAGGTGCTGGAGCAGCGGCTCAACACGCCCGATTCGCCCATTGTCTTTCGCGTCATCAATGCTGGCGTCAGCGCGTGGGGCGCCGATCAAGCGCTGCTCTGGTATCGCAACGAAGGGGTGAAATACGAACCCGACCTGGTGGTTCTCGGTTTCTTCCCCGGCAACGATTTCATGAACAATTCCGAAGCCCTGGAGTTCGAGAACTTCGGCGCCATTCGCAAGCCGTTCTTTCATTTGGACGAAGAGCAACTGACGCTGCGCTACTATCCCTTCGACCCGGCGAAACTGCCCACAGTCGCAAAGCCCTCTTCTGCGCACTCTACCATCGCCAGCGCCGATGAATCGCCCAGCGCAGCGCCCCTGCAGAGCTGGAGGCCCTGGCTGCACCGGTTTTCGGCCATTTACCGCTTTGCCACGCCGCTGCTGCGCGACGCCGCGCCGCCCCTGGCGCGCTGGATGGCGCGTTGGGGGCTGATCGAGCCGGGGCAGGAGGAGATTGACGCCACCCTCGCAGCCAATTATATCCCGGTCGCCTACGGTGTTTACCGCCGACCGCCCACCGAGCAGTGGCAAGATGCCTTCACGCTGACCAACGCGCTTCTGCGCGCCCTCGACAAAGAAGTCACCGCATCGGGCGGCCGCCTGGTGGTGGCCCTGTTGACCGCGCAAGAGCAGGTCTACCCTGAGTTGTGGGACGGCTTGCTGCTGCGTTACCCTGCCATGCAGGACAAGGATTGGGACCTGGAGCAGCCGAACCGGGTGCTCTACGGCATCCTGGACGGCGGGAACATCCCGTACATTGATCTGCTGCCCGTTTTTCGCGCCTTCGCCGCCGATTCGCGCACCCTGCTGCATCTGCGCCACGATGGACATTGGACGCCGACCGCGGAGCGCCTGGCGGGCGAAGCAATCTATGAATTCCTGACGCAGAACCACCTGGCGCCTGCGCCAGGCGCGGCCGAGGATGTTGCCACAGCAACGCCTCCACCCGGGCAAACCGGCGCCCAATAGCTCACCCAAAGACACGAAGCATTTTTTGCATGATCGCCCGCAGCCGGGCGTTGTTTCTACAGGAGTTGACGGATGGATTTCAAGCGTACAAGTCGTGATGCCGCGGCGCGAGTGGGATTGGTAGGCGAAATGCTCGGTTACCTGGCAAAGCGCCGGCTGTGGTTCATCATTCCAATGGTCACTGTACTGCTCTTGTGTGGCCTGTTGATTGCGCTGGCCCAGGCCACTGCGATTGGCCCGCTCATCTACACGCTTTTCTGAAGCGATCCGCTGCAAAGGCACAGGCATGGACGAACAACCGATCACGATCTCGATCGAAGAACCGTTTGCGTCGCTGATTGCCGGGGAACTGCTGCTCAGCGCCGTGCAGCGCACCCTGCGCCTGGAAGGCTGGCCCAGCGCCGAGCTGACGGTGCTCGTCACCGATGAGGAAACGGTGCGCCAGTTGAACCGGGACTACCGCGGGTTCGATGAACCGACCGACGTCCTGTCGTTCTCTGCGCTCGAAACCCAGCCCGGCGCCGCCCCATTCGTCAGCGCACCGGAGATGGCCAATTACCTGGGCGATGTCATCATTGCTTACCCTGTGGCCGCGGCGCAGGCGCCTACCTTTGGCCGTTCGGTGGCAGAGGAGCTTGCCTTGCTCGCTGTGCATGGCACGCTGCACCTGCTGGGCTATGACCACGAAACCCCGGCCGAAGAGGCCGCCATGTGGGCCAGGCAGGCCGCCATCCTGAACCCGGCATGAAACCCCGACATCGCTTCCTCGACGGCTTTCGCGTGGCCTTTATCGGCATCTCCTACCTCCTGCGCACGCAGCGCAATGCTCGCATTCACGCGGCGATCATGGCCGCCGTCATTGGCCTCGGCGCCTGGTTACAGCTTCCGGCCGCACACTGGGCCGTGCTGGCGCTGACCTTCAGCCTGGTGCTGGCGGCCGAAGCGGGCAACAGCGCCATCGAAGCCCTGGGCGATGCCATCACTACCCAACGCCATCCCCTGATTGGCGCGGCCAAGGACGTGGCGGCCGGCGCCGTGCTCATCAGCGCGCTCGGCGCCGTCGTCGTCGGACTCCTGCTGCTCGGCCCGCCGCTCTGGCAGCGCCTGGCCGAATGAATTCGGGGCGAAGGGGCGTGCCGCCGCGCCGCCGAATGGAATTCGGGGCGAAGGGGCGTGCCGC
>JAYRVL010000764.1:0-3534 GCA_041918575.1 Anaerolineae bacterium
CACGATGCGGGCCGGCGTCACCTCCACGAAGCGGGTGTACAGGAGGGCCGTCGGCGGGCCATGTGGCGCGACGGTCAGGTCGCCGGTGAACGAAACGCGATCCATGCCATTGGGCAGATGAACGATGGGGGCGGGCGCCGAACGAGTTCGGCAGTCCGGTTGAGCCGGCGCAGAAGCCGAACGAGTTCGGCAGTCCGGAGAACGGGCGGATTGCCGGCGGGCGGCGGCGGCGTAGGCGGCCAGCCAGCGGCTAGCCGCGGTGACGCGATCGGCGTGCGCCAGGCACCACGGCTCCTGCCAGGCGAAGAAACGCGCCAGCGGCCGCGGGTAGGCCAGGCGCTTGTTCCAACCGGTCTCCCAATCGTCCATGTCGAGCCACAACTGCCCGCGCCAGGCGCCCAGCCGCCGCTGCCACCACAGCCACCAGAGCACCAGGCCGCTGTAGCCTTTCGGCTTGCAGGCAATCACCACCGTGGGGCGCCGTTGCCAGATCGCCAGCAGCAGGCGGGCCAGAATCGCCAGCGGCCCGCCGTCCACGCGCAGCTGCACGATCTCGACGCCGCCAACCCATGCGCGGCGTCCGGCGTCGGCCGGCCAGTCCCACGGCGGCGCCAGCAGGGTGACGGTATGTCCCTGCCGCGCCAGCGCCTGCGCCCACGGCAGCGCGCGGCGGCTCAGCGTCCCCTTGGGCCGCAGCCCAAACGTGCCCACAAAGAGAAAATGCTGAATGCTAGTCTCCGCTCCGCTGCAACGCCTGCCCGCTCTCCTGCAGCGCCCGGCCCAGGCGGTCCAGGTCTTGACCCGCGCCTTGCAGCGCGCTGCGCAGGCTGCGCAGTTGGGCCGCGCCGGCGCCGAGCGCCTGGCCCGCGTCGCGCAGGCTGCCGGCGGCCGCCTCCAGTTCGTGATCCACAGCGTCGAAGGGGTGCATCGTCGTCGGCTTGAAACCGGTCACCACTTCGACGCCCAGAATCTTGGTCGTGGTTGGTTCGATGACCGGGATCGCCACCTGGTTGAGAAAATTGCCGGCCGATTCCAGTTGACCGGCTACGGCGTTCAGCTCTTGATGACAGCTTGCCACCGATGCGGCCACGGCTGCGAGCAACTGCTGCACGCTGGCCGCGGCCGGGCCGTCGAAGGCCTGACCGGCCCGCACCGCGCCCTGTCCGCCCACTTCCATCGCCGCGCCGGCGACCGCCTGGTTGGCCGGCAGCGACTCCATCAAGGGCGCCAGCGCATCGCCCCACTGCCAGAGCGCCTTGAGACCGCGCCAAAAACCACTAAAACTGCCCATGTTTGTCCTTTCTGGTGGCTGCTCAGGCGGCCCCCCCTGCCCCCCAATCCTGGGGGAGCCGAATGCTTTTTCCCCCAGGATTGGGGGGCAGGGGGCACTCCGGGCGCTATCGAGACCATTCTCACTGCCTGGCTGAGCAGTTACTTCTGGTGGCTGCTTTACTCCACGGTTACGCTTTTCGCGAGGTTGCGCGGCTGGTCCACGTCACAGCCGCGCCAGACGGCCATGTGGTAGGCCAGCAACTGCAAGGGGAGAACGCTGAGGAGCGGCGTCAGCAGCGGGGGCGCCGGCGGCACATAGAGCACATGATCGGCCTTGGTCTTGATGAACTCGTCGCCCTCGGTAGCCACCGCAATCACGATGCCGTTGCGCGCCTTCACCTGCTCGATCTGGCTGATCATCTTATCGTACACCGGATCCTGTATGGCAATCGTCACCACCGGCATGTGCTCATCAATCAGCGCAATCGGCCCGTGCTTCATCTCGCCGGCCGGGTAGCCCTCCGCGTGGATGTAGCTGATCTCCTTGAGCTTGAGCGCGCCTTCCAGCGCAATCGGATAGTTGATGCCGCGGCCCAGGAAAAGAAAATTGTTGAAGCCATGAAAACGCTGCGCCAACCGCTCATACGCGTGCTGATGCGCCACGTCGAGGACGCGGCCCGCCAGCGCAGGCAGGCGCGCCAGGTCATCCAGCAGCCGGCGGCGGCGCTGTCCGCCCAGCGCGCCGCGCAGCGTGCCCAGGTGAATCGCCAGCAGATACTGATCCACCAGGGACGCGGTGAACGCCTTGGTCGAGGCAACGCCAATCTCCGGCCCTACCTGCATGGTAATCATGCTATCGGCCAGGCGTGCGGCCTGACTGCCCACCACATTGACGATCGAAACCAGGTGCGCGCCGCCGGCGCGAGCCTGCTCCATGGCCGCCAGGGTGTCCACCGTCTCGCCCGATTGCGTGATGGCCACAAACAGGGTGTGCGCATCCACCACCGGATTGCGATAGCGAAATTCCGAGCCGTAGTCCACGCGCACCGGCAGATGAGCCAACTCCTCGAACATGAACTGCCCCACCAGCCCGGCGTAGTACGAGGTGCCGCACGCCACCGTGATGACCTGTGAAAGCGCCCGCGCCCGCTCCGGCGTCAACGTCACCTGGTTCAGTTCCACATCACCCATGCTGAAGTCCACGCGGCCGCGGATCGTGTCGGTCAGCGTTTGCGCCTGCTCGTAGATCTCCTTCTGCATGAAGTGGCGATATTCGCCTTTGGCCGCGGACACCGGATCCCACGGCATCGTGTGGACCAACAGAGTCAAGGGGACGCCGTCCAGGTCGAAGACCTGCGCGTCGTGCTGTGTCACCACCGCCATCTGTCGCGATTCGAGAAACGCGATGCGCCGCGTGTGCTCCAGGATGGCGGTCATGTCGGAGGCGATGAACATCTCATCGTCGCCATAACCGATGCTAACGCCGCCGGCGTTGCCGAGGCGGGCGGTAATCAGCCGATCCGGCTCGCGGCTGCTGAGAACCACAATGGCGCTCGGCCCGCGCAGATGCGCCAACGCCAGCCGCGTGGCTTCCGCCAGATCGCGGCCCTCCTGGTAGTACAGACCGATCAGGTGAACGATGACCTCGGTGTCGGTGTCAGAACGAAACTCGATGCCCTCGCTCTCCAGTTCAGCCCGCAGCTCGCGGAAGTTTTCCACGATGCCGTTCTGAACGACCGCGATATCGTCATTGCGGCTGAGGTGCGGATGCGCGTTGCGCCGACTGGGTTTGCCGTGCGTGGCCCAACGCGTATGTCCCATCGCCACACAGCCATCGGCCGGCTGCGCGTGCAGCATCTCGACCAGGCCGTTCAACTTACCGACTTCGCGGCGGATTTCGATGTGGCCGTCCGTCAGGACCGCCAGACCGGCCGAATCATAGCCGCGATACTCCAGCCGCCTCAGCCCTTCGATGACGATCGGCGTGGCTGCCTGCGGCCCCACATAGCCAACAATTCCACACATGGTGAGAGTCCTCCTGAGTGCAAGAAACAGCGACTTGCCCGGAACATCATGTTCCCGGCAAACCAAATCGCCACTGCGTTTCCCCTTTGTGGCCGGCGTCGCCGCCGAGATTTGTGTGGGTACGCAAAGGATTACAGGAGGAAAGAATCCTGGCCGGTTTTGTGGTGACTTAAAACCTGGCCGCAGGGCCGTGGTCAGGCCCTGGAGGCATCCGCTGATCTTTCGATTTTCCCAGGC
>JAYRVL010000765.1:0-2282 GCA_041918575.1 Anaerolineae bacterium
CAAACACACCGGGCTTTCGATCAGATCGAAAGCCCGGTGCCTTGTTTGATTCTTACGTCTCTACGCCTGTGCCAATCTCATGCAGGCAGGATGTGTTCCCACGCCCGGCCCGCATGACTTCACGGCGCCTGGTAGATCAGTTTGAGCTGCGGTCGCACGAAGTTCACGACGTACTCGGACGCGGTGAACTCCAGTTCGGAGTTGGTCGCGCCGCTGCCCATGAGGACGATGCCGTTGTTGCTGCCCGGATCGCCAACCCACATCTGCGCCAGGTCGGAGACGTCGAACCAGACCCAACGCCCGCCGCCGCCAAAGGAGACGCGGTCGCTGAACGTCGCGGCGTGATCGCTGGGGCCCATTGCGCCCGGCATTTCCCACGGCGCCCCGGCCGCGGCGTCCATCCAGCTTGCGCTGTCTTCCGCCCAAGCCCTGGTGACTTCGTAGGCTTCCATGGTGACGGGGTTGCCGCTGCCATAGGTGACATACAGGCCGATCTGCGCCTGGCTGACCTGCGCCAGCGCGCTGACGCTCGACAGGTCGAACTTGACCAGCGCGGTCTTGACGCCCGGCTGGCGGATGTAGAAGTTGCTGCCTGCGCCGTAGGTCGTTGTGGACATCCAGGCATCGAGATAGGTGTCATCGGTGCCGCTGTAGCCGTTCGTGCCGTCCTGGAACGTCATCTCATAGGCGTTGAACGCCGGCACGCTGAGCGTGGCCGAGGCGGTCGCCATTTCTGTGTTCAGCAGGAACGATTTGGCGGTCAGATTGACGCCCGCGCCCGCAGCGCCGATCAGCACCTTGAGCTGGAAGTCGAACGCCGCAGTCTCATCAGGCGCCTGGTTGCCCACCCAGGCCACAGCCACAACGCTGCCGGTCGTCGGCGCCGCCGCCTTGAGGGCCGCCGCGCCGCCGCTGCGCAACAGATCCATCGCCACGTTCATGGGCACGCTCACCGGGAACGCGCCGTTGGTGGCGCTGCCTTCCACGTACTCCACCTGGTTCGCGTCGAAGGGCACGATGTGCATGATGCCGTGTACGCCGCCGGTGTTGGCCGCGCTAAAGCTGACCGTGGCCGTCTCGCCGACCAGGGCAGTGGCGGGGTTGACCGCAATGCTGTCGGTGACGGTGACGCGGGTGATGCGGCCGCCCAGCGCCGGGCTGATGGGCGAGAAGGTGGTGATGTAGTCCATCACCGCATCTTCCAGCGGCGGCCCGAAGTCGTACGGGTTGATGGCGTTGTCACGGAAGATCGAATAGCCGTCGCCGCCGATGCGCATGAAGTTGTTGCTCGCCATGTTGTAGACGCGGTCCATCTCGATGGGCTGGTAGCTCGTGCCATCGAAGACTTCCACCTCGCTCACGCGGGAGCCAACCGGGAACTTCAGATTATACTTGAAGCGGATGCCGCTGACCTGCGGGAAGCGACCGTTGCCGCTGGAACCCACGCGGCTGACGCCGTTCTCCAGCGCGGCCACCACGTCGCTGCCGCGCAGGCCGAAGGTGGCGATGGTGTTGCCGAAGGGCAGCACTTCCAGAACCTCGCCAATGCTGATCGGCCCCACATCAATCGGCGCACGCAGACCGCCGCCGTTGGTGATGGCCAAGTCGTATTGGAAGTTCGGATCGAGCTGGTTGACGCGGCGCAGCATGGCGTCCGCCACCAGGTTGCCCATCAGACACTCACCGGCGCGGCAGATCTGCTGACCACCCACGATGATGGGCAGCTCGACCGTGGTTTCGCCGATGAAGGTGTTGCGCAGTTCATCCACGCCGCCGCGGTAGGAATCTACCAGGGCCTGTACGGTCGGGTCCTGCGCTACATCTGCCCCCATGAAGATGGGGTTGCCGCCCCAGGCCGTCGCCACGCCGGTCTCGTCGAAGGTGACATCCAGATGACCGAGGTAGCGGCTCCACTGGAACGCGGTGACCACGAGAATCGGGTTGCCATCGGTGCCATTGGCGACCGTCGGATATGGGCCAACCGGT
Organism: Anaerolineae bacterium; assembly: GCA_041918575.1. Taxonomy (GTDB): domain Bacteria; phylum Chloroflexota; class Anaerolineae; order SSC4; family Amarolineaceae; genus Amarolinea. Next base: position 1,987 of record JAYRVL010000765.1, read on the forward strand.
ATGTCGCTGTTGACAGGCGCCGTCTCTGGTGTGTAGATGAAGGTGTGACTGTGGCCGCCGACGATGACGTCCACGCCGTGAACCGCCTGCGCCAGCGCAATGTCTTCGAGATAGCCGATGTGCGTCAGCGCGATCACCTTGTTGATGCCCTGGGTCGTGAATTGGTCCACGGCCGCCTGCACCGCGGCCACTTCATTCGTGAAATGAACGTTGGGGCCGGGGCTGGAGAGGATGTTGGTCTCGCTCGTTGTCACACCCACCACACCGATCTGCTCACCGTTGACGGTGATGGTGAC
>JAYRVL010000766.1:0-7536 GCA_041918575.1 Anaerolineae bacterium
ATCACCTGCTCGAGCGCTACGCCACGCCCATGCTCGGTTTGATCCTGCTCCTGCTGGTAGCCGTGCTGCTCTTTGGCGAAGAGATCTACGGCGCGCGGCGCACGTTGGCCGGCGGGTCGGTGCAGCCTGGCGAGGCCGCCAAGCTCATCATGATCATTTACGCCTCGGCCTGGCTCACCAGCAAAGGGGAGAAGATCAAACTGATCTCCTATGGCCTGCTGCCGTTCAGCATAGTGCTGGGGACCGTGGCCGGGCTGATCGTGCTGGAGCCGAACCTCAGCACTGCGCTGCTCATCACGGCGACGGCAATGACCATGTTCTTCATTGCTGGCGCCACGCTGCGCCAGGTGGTGATTTGTGTAACTATCTGTCTGCTCACTTTCGGCCTGCTCTTTACCCGCTATCCCCACGCGCGCGAGCGCATCACGCAGATGATCCACGCGGGCGGCGATCCGAGTCAGGCTGCCAATGAGCAAGCGCAGCAGTTTGGCGATGCGTTCAAGAACGGCGGTTTTTTGGGCCGCGGTCTGGGCAACGGCGACCTCAAGACGAACATGCCGCTGCCCTGGACCGACGGCATCGTGTCGGTCATTGGCGAGGAGTTTGGTTTACCCGGCACCCTCTTTGTGGTGGCGCTCTACCTGGGATTGACTTTCCGGGGCCTGCGCATCGCTTCGCAAGCCGGGGATGGCTTTGGTTTTTTGCTGGCGTTTGGCATCACGATCTGGCTGGTTTTTCAGGCCATCGTGCATGTGGCAGCCGCCACCGGGCTGGGGCCGCTCACCGGCGTGACACTGCCCTTTGTCAGTTATGGGGGATCATCGCTGGTCATCAACATGGCCGCGGTCGGCATTTTGATGAGCATTGCCCAGGGCGTTGGAGGGGGTAGGAATTGGGAGGTAGCAGTAGTCAATGCGCGTTTTGATTTCTGGCGGGGGTACGGGCGGCCACGTCTATCCCGCACTCGCCGTCTTCCAGGCGCTGCAAGCACGGCTCGGCGCCGCACCGGCGGACGCCACATCCCCCGGCCGGCCACAGGAGCCGCCATCAGCAGCAGCAGCCGGGCCGCCCCACGCGGGGCCGTCGGCCGCGGCAGCCGACCCGCCCCGCGTCGCGCCCCTCCGCAGCGACAGTTGGCCGCCGCCGCCCGTCTCTTCGGCCGTCGCCGCCCTGTACGTCGGCAGTGAGCAGGGCGTGGAGCGTGAGCTGGTTGCCCGTGCGGGGCTGCCCTACCGGGCCATTGACACCGGCCAACTGCGGGGACGGGCGCCCTGGACCGCCGCGGCCAATCTGCTGCGCATGGCGCGCGGCGGCCGGCAAAGCGCCGCGATTCTGCGTGAATTTCGGCCGCAGGTCTGTTTCGTGACCGGCGGCTATGTCTGCGCCCCGGTGGCCGTAGCGGCCCGGCGCATGGGTGTGCCTGTTCTGATCTATTTGCCCGATCTGACGCCGGGTCTGGCGATCCGGGTGTTGAGCCTGCTCGCCACGCGGGTGGCGGTTTCGTTTCCTGAGGTGGCGCCCTGGTTTCCGGGCAAGGCGGTTGTCACCGGTTACCCGCTGCGGTCCGAGCTGCACACGGCCGCGGCCGATCGGGCCGGCGCCCGCGCCCATTTCAACCTGGCGCCGGAGCTGCCGGTTTTGCTGGTGTTCGGGGGCAGTCGCGGCGCACGCAGCATCAATCAGGCGCTGCTGGCCGCCCTGCCCAGGTTGGTGGAGCAGATGCAGGTCATTCACATCAGCGGCGCGCTCGATTGGCCGCAGGTGGAGACGCAGGTCGCGGCGCTGCCGCAAACGGCGCGGGCGCGCTACCACGGTTTCGCCTACCTGCACGATGACATGGCCCAGGCCCTGGCCGCGGCCGACCTGGTGGTGGCCCGCGCCGGCGCTTCCACCCTGGGAGAATTTCCCCTGCTGGGGCTGCCGGCCGTGCTGGCGCCTTACCCGTTTGCCGGGCAGCATCAGGACGCCAACGCCGATTACCTGGCGCGCGCGGGCGCGGCTGTCAAGCTGCGCGATGAGGATCTGGCCGCCCGCCTGGCGCCGCTGCTGCTGGAACTGGTGCAGGATCGCGATCGCCTGCAGCAGATGGCGCAGCGGGCCGCCAGCCTGGCGCGGCCGCAGGCGGCAGAGACGATTGCAGAGGAGTTGTTGAAGTTAGGAGCGTCGTATGGCTGAGACCGATGTGCAGGGGATGCGCATTGCCCTGGTTACGGTTTTCTTGGTCGGCATGGCCCTGGTGTCAGGCTATCGCCGGGGCACGATGCGCGAAGCACTGACGACCTTCTTCCTGGCGGTTTTTGCTTCGCTGCCTTCCACAGGCTCAGGCATTGCCCTGGTGGATGCAATCAACACGGTGGCTCGCCAGTTCCGGGTGGTGGGGTTCCGCCTGCAGGCCGCCATTCCCCGCATGCCCGACCCCAAGGACGCGGTGGACCAGCTGAAAGATTGGCACTTCATTGGGCTCAATCAGCAGGAAGCGTTCATCTTCATTATTTTCCTGACAGGCATCGTGCTTGCCTTTTCGCTGGGCAATCGTCTCATACCATCCAAGAAGAGCCCACCCTCGGTGGGCGGCGCGCTGATGGGGTTGTTCAACGCGTACATCCTGGGATTGATCCTACTTCCGGACCTGCCGCGGGCCGTGCCGGCGCCGGAAATGATCATGAACAGCAAGGAGCTGACGCGGCAGGCCGCCGAAACCTTCGCCCAGGTTACAAAGAGCATTAACGTAGCAACTGAGCCTGATGACATCAAGCTGATCATCGTGATGCTTGTCGTGGCCCTGATGTACTGGGCGGTGAGGGAGCTGCGTTGAGGATGGTGACTCATGGGTCCGATTGAAGCGCTTTGGGGCATCGTGGTGCTCTTCTTCGTGATGATCAGCATCGTGCGCGGCTACAACAAGGAGCTTGGCTCGACTGTGTTGATCCTGGTGGCGCTGGTGGCCCTGAAGCTGCTGGATGGCCCGCTGACGACCGCGGTCAAGGCCGTTTTCCGCGGCGACAGCCAGAACCTGGCCCTGATGGTCACTTTCCAGTTGGTTTTTATTTTGATCGTCTTCGCCGGTTACTCCGGCGAAACCCTGGTTTTCAGAGGCCAGCCGCGGCGCGGCAGCTCCGGCCTGTTTTTCAATATCGTGTTCGGCCTGGTCAACGGCATCCTGGTGGCCGGAACGTTGTGGCACTACATGGCTCTCTACAAATATCCGCTGCCCAAGAGTATGCTCGACGCCTCGAAGCTGACGGAGTTCGCCAAGTCCGCGCCGCAATATCTGCCGCCCACACTGCCGGCCACGCTGTTGATGGCGGTCCTCCTGTTCCTGATCATCCTGCGGGTGCGGAAGTAGGGCGGCCATGCCAACGAACGAACGCCGCGCCTGGCGCACCTGGCTGGGACAGCCGCCGGGCAAAACCCCGCCCAGGATCCATCTGATCGGCATCGGCGGCAGCGGCCTGGCGGCCATTGCCCGGGTTCTTTTACAACGAGGATTCCGTGTCTCTGGCTCGGACCGGCAGGACAGCGCGAGCCTGGCCGATCTACGCAGCCTGGGCGCTGTGGTTTTTGTCGGACATGCCGCGGAGCAGGTCGCGGGCGCTGACCTGGCGCTGATCTCTTCGGCGGTACCGGCGCATAACCCGGAGGTGATCGCGGCCCAGGCGGCCGGCGTGGCGGTGGTCAAGCGTGAAGATTTCCTGGGGCCGCTGCTGCGTGAGCAAACCCTGCTTGCCGTGGCCGGCGCTCATGGCAAGACCACAACGACCGGCATGGCGGCTACCATCCTGACCGGCGCGGGACTTGAGCCGGGCTTCATCGTGGGTGGACTGGTGCGCAACCTGGGCGTCAACGCGGCGGCCGGCGCCGGACGGCTCTTTGCCATCGAGGCCGACGAGTACGACCACATGTTTTGGGGGCTGCACCCCACGGTGGCGGTTGTGACCAACGTCGAATGGGATCACCCCGATTGCTACCCGACCGCGGTCAGCTTTGAGCAGGCGTTCGACCGTTTCGTGCGCCAGGTGCGGCCCGGCGGCTGGTTGGCGGCGGCCGCGGATGATCCTGGCGCGCAGCGAGTCGCGTCCGCGTACGCGGCTGAAGGCGGGCAGGTGGTGCAGTATGGCCTGAGCGCAGGGGCTTTACTACACGCAACGGCGGTTCGACTGCGGGCGGATGGCGGCAGTCAGGCCGTTGTGTGGCAGGGAACCACGCGGGTGGGCGCGCTGCGCTTGCAGGTACCGGGTTTGCACAACGTGCGCAACGCGTTGGCCGCGTTGGCGGCCTGCCAATGCCTGGGGGTGGCGCCGGCCGTGGCGTTGGCTCAGTTAGCAGCCTACCGGGGCGCGGGCCGTCGTTTCGAGGCCAAAGGTGAGATCAATGGCATCCGGGTGTTCGATGACTATGCTCATCACCCCACTGAGATTCGCGCGACGCTGGCCGCGGCGCGTCACCTGGCGGGCGCGGGCCGTGTGTGGGCCTTCTTTCAACCGCACACCTACAGCCGCACGCTGGCCCTGTGGGGCGAGTTCTGCCGGGCCTTCGAAGATGCCGACCAGGTGCTCGTCACCGACATCTTCGCGGCTCGTGAGACCGATCACCTGGGCGTGAGCGGCGCCGGCCTGGCCGCGGCCATTGTGCATCCGGCTGTGCGCTACATCGCCAACCTGGAGGAGGTTGCCAACTACCTGGCGCAAGAGATGCGGCCCGGCGATCTGCTCTTGACCCTGGGCGCGGGAGATGGCTACCGGGTGGGCGAGATGGTTTTGCGCATAGTCACGGAGCGTGACGGAACGGACGCTGGCTGCTCTCAGGACTCATCCACAAATGGGTAAATTGACCTTTTGCGGACTTGGTGTATAATGATTTTTGAGCTACATGCAAAAAACGAAACCGGATCACGTGACGCATTCGTCGCGCGAGCGCAGGAGGCCGGTTTTACGGCGACCCCCGATGTCCCACTTGCGGACTATACGACATTCAAGCTCGGCGGACCTGCCGATTTGCTGGTGATTGCTGAACGCATCACCGATTTGATCCGACTGGTCAACCTGGCGCGTGGCGCCGGTCTTCCTTTCTTGGTCCTGGGCGGCGGCAGCAACATTCTAGTCAGCGATGCAGGCGTGCGTGGCCTGGTCATTGTGAATCACTGCCGTCAGATTGCCGTGACTGGCGCGGCGGCGACCGCTGAGAGCGGCGCGCCGTTGGCCGGGCTGGCTCGCCGCACCCTGCGCGAAGGGTTGGGCGGCCTGGAATGGGCGGTCAGTGTGCCGGGAACGGTAGGCGGCGCGGTGATTGGCAATGCCGGCGCACACGGCGCTTGCATGGCCGACAGCCTGGTTTCGGCCGAGGTGTTGAATGGCCAGGGCGCCCTGACTGCGTGGTCGTTGGCCGATTTTGCCTATGCCTATCGGTTCAGTCGGCTCAAGCGCCCGGCGGACGCGCAGAGCCGCGGCGCGGTGGTGCTGACGGCCACTTTTCATCTACAGGAGGGGGACCGCGCGGCCCTGGCTGCAACCGCGGCGCGTTTTTTGGCTCACCGCCGTGCGACGCAGCCGGTGGAGGCCAGCGCCGGTTCTATCTTTCAGAATCCGCCGGGGGATTATGCCGGGCGTCTGATCGAAGCCGTTGGCCTGAAGGGGGTGCAGGTGGGCGGGGTGCAATTCAGCCCGCGGCACGCCAATTTCATCGTCAACCTGGGGAGCGGGCGGGCGAGCGATGTGGTGGAGGCGATGGCCCTGGCCCGCGGCCGTGTGCAGGCGCAGCTTGGCGTCAGCCTGCAGGCGGAGATTTTGCTGGTTGGGGAGTTTGCGCAGACCCCGAGCCTGGCCGTTGCAGCGGAGGACGGCCGCGGAAGGGAAATGGGCAGTCACGATGAGTAGGCGCAAGCTGCGTGTAGGCGTGTTGTTTGGCGGCAAATCGGGCGAGCATGAAGTCTCGCTCGTTTCGGCGCGTTCTGTGATGGCGGCCATTGATCAGGATCGTTTCGAGGTGGTGCCAATCGGCATTGATCGGGAGGGGCGCTGGCTGCGGAGCGGCGACCCGATGCGGCAATTGACCGGCGGTGCGTATGGTAGCCCCTTGCCGGCCGCGCCGTTGCCTGCCGATGCCGCCGCGGACCGTGTTGATTTTGCCTTCCTGGCGGGTGACAAGGCCCTGCAGCCGTTCAACGGCGCGTCATCGCCGATGGCGCCGCAGGTTGATCTGATTTTTCCTGTGCTGCACGGCCCGATGGGGGAGGATGGCACGGTGCAGGGGCTGCTCGACCTGGTCAACGTTCCTTATGTGGGCTGCGGCGTGCTGGCTTCGGCGGTGGGCATGGACAAGCTGATGTGCAAGACAGTATTTGCTGCGCATCGGCTGCCGCAAGCGCCTTACGTGGGGCTGCTGCGCCGGCGCTGGGAAACGGAACCGGAAGCCGTGCTGGCCGAGCTGGAAGCGCAGTTGCCTTATCCGATGTTCGTCAAGCCGGCGAATTTAGGCTCCAGCGTGGGCATTAGCAAGGTACACAACCGCGGCGAACTGGCGGCTGGCCTGCAGGAGGCGGCGCGTCACGATCGCAAGCTGGTGGTGGAACAGGGACTGGATGCGCGCGAGATCGAGTTGAGCGTGCTCGGCAACGACGACGAGGTGTTGGTCAGCGTGCCGGGTGAGGTTGTGCCGGGCAATGAGTTCTATGACTATGATGCCAAGTACGTGCTGGACAACTCGCGGCTCCTCATTCCGGCGCCGCTGACGCCGGCGCTGACCCAGGAGGCGCAGAGCCTGGCGCGTGCCGCGTTCCAGGCGGTGGATGGGGCCGGGCTGGCTCGTGTTGATCTGCTGCTCGAACGGGGCAGTGAGCGGCTGTTCGTTAATGAGATCAACACGATGCCCGGTTTTACCAGCATCAGCATGTATCCCAAGCTGTGGGAGGCCAGCGGTCTGGTGTACAGTGCGCTGATCGAGCGCCTGATCGAGCTGGCGTTGGCGCGGCATGCCGATCGGCAGCGCAACGCGACGACGCGGTGAGGGCCTGATGCCAGGCAACAAGATCGCCCGGCGGCGCACGCCGGTGACCAGGGCGGCTCCTTTTCGCCGGCGCCGGCGCTTTCGTTCCAGCGTGACGGCGGGCGCCCTGCAACTGCGACGTGAGGCCTGGCGCGGCAGCGGTTGGCAGATGACCAAGTGGCCGACGTTTCTGCTCATCGGCGCGCTGGTGGGCCTGCTGTACGTCATGGTGACCTTTGACAATTTCTATGTCTACGGCGCGGACATCCAGGGCGCCAGCTTGGTCGGCGCGGACGAGATTTATCAGGCGGCCGGGATCGAGGGCTACAACTTGTTTTGGCTCGATGAGCAAGCCATCGCGACGCGCATCGTGAGTCAACTGCCCTATGTGGCGGCGGCCAACGTCCGGTTGCAACTGCCCAACCAGGTTCACCTGGCTGTGACAGAGCGCCGTCCGCGGATCGTTTGGGAAACGGACCAGGGGCAGGCCTGGGTGGATGAGCAGGGGATTGCGCTGCCGCCGTTGGCGACGCAGCCGACGCCGGCGCTGCTGCG
>JAYRVL010000767.1:0-2919 GCA_041918575.1 Anaerolineae bacterium
GCTGGGGGATAGGGACTCGAACCCCAACACGCAGATCCAGAGTCTGCTGTCCTGCCAATTAGACGATCCCCCACAGCGATGGCAGCCATGGCAGTGAGCGAATTTTAGCATAAGGGCCGCGCTGTGACAAATCCAGGGAACTCGACGCAGAGATGACTGCCCATTTTCGTGCAGGCGCGGGTGCTTGCCATCTGAGCAGCTACTGCCAAACAAAAAATGGCGCTCCCGGAGAACACCGTTTTGGATGGCCTGCGCGAGGGCGGGGCGAGGAGCCTGGGCCGATCAGGCGAAGCGGCCCATGAATGCTTCGCAGACGGTGACGAACTGAATGGGGGTTTCCTGCATGGGATAGTGGCCGGAGTTGGTCATGACGTGCAACTCGGCGTTGGGCATCCACTGCATGATGGTGCTCTGCACGAACGCGGTGGGCACGCCGTGATCGAACTCGCCGGTCATCGCCAGGAATGGCGTTTTGCAGCCGGCCATGTCTGCGGCGAAATCTTCGCCGGCCCACATGGTGAAGTAGTCGCGGAAGGCTTCTGGCGTGGTGGTGCGCAGCGATTCGCTGATCATGAACTGCTCCCAGACCGGCGTCAGGCGATTGCCGGTGGTGACCATGCAGATCGTGCCGCGGTTGGCCGGCGTTTCCCAGGCCGTGGAGAAGAGCTGGTAGCCGCCTGCGTCCAGTTCGATGTGACAGGCAGGCGCCGGGCAAACGCCCACGGCCGCCTTGATGCGGTCGCCATAGTGAGCGCACAAGTACTGCGCCGTTTTGCCCATCATCGAATGACCGATGAAGAAGAACCTGTCCCAGCCAAACGAATCGGCCAGGGCCACGATATCGCCCGCGGCTTCCGCGTTGGTGTAACTGCCGGCGATTCCCCGCGAACCGCCGTAGCCGCGCGGATCAGCAAAGCAGTAGGTGAACTTTTTTCGATCCAACAAGTGCTGAATCGGCCCGAATACGCCGCGATCGCCGAGCCAGCCCCCGATGACGATGACTTTTTCGGGGCCTGCGCCGACAATTTCATGGGCGAGAAGCGCTGCTGTGGTCATGCCAAACCTCCTTGCAAAGACTCTGTAACCATCTTCTTTTCTCCCTGTCTCCGGCTGTGCAAACCGATGACAGGGGGAGTATAGCCGTTGATGGCGGCTGCGTCAAGCGAAATCGGTCAGTTTTTCCAGCGCGGCATCTATGCGGCGCAGAACGGTTGCCTCGCCCAGCGCCTTCATGCTGGTGAAGAGCGGCGGCGTTACCGGTTTGCCGCTGATGGCGATGCGCAGAATGCCAAACAACTGCCCGGCGCTGAGGTGCAGACTCTCGGCCAGGCTGCGCAGGGTGGATTCGACATGCTCCGGGTCCTGCAGGCTGCCCAGGCCGACGAGCGCGGCGCGCGCCGCGCTCAGCGCCTGGCGTGACGCGGCCGCGTCGAGCTTCTTGGCGATGAGCTGCTTGCTGTCATACGGCGGCAGTTCTTCCAGCAGGGCAAAGTCGAGCATGGCAGCCGCCTCGGAAAGCGTTTTGATGCGCTCTTGCACATCCACCAAAAGGATGTCGAGCGCCGGGTTGTCGGCCAGCGCGGTTGCAGCCAGCTTCAGCGCCTCGGCCAGGAAGGGAATCAAGCGGCGCTTGAAATCGGCCGGCGTCAGGTTGCGCATGTAGACGCCGTTGAGCCATTCCAGTTTGCCGTAGGGCAGCGCGGCCGGCGCCGCGTTGATGCCGGTCAGGTCGAAGCCGGCGATGGCTTCCTCTTTGGTGAAGACTTCGCGGTCGCCGCCCATGGACCAGCCGACGTTGGTGAGCAGGTTGAAGACCGCTTCGGGCAGGTAGCCTTCACTGCGCAGCTCTTCGACGAAGACCGGGAATTCCTTGTCGCCCACGCGCACTTTGCGCTTGCTCATCTTGCCCTTGCCGCTGGGGTCGAGAATGACCGGCAGATGGGCCATGACCGGGATTTCCCAGCCAAAGGCCTGGTAGAGCAGGACGTGGCGCGGGGAGGAAGCGATCCATTCGTCCGCGCGCAGGATGTGGCTGATCTGCATAAAGTGATCGTCCACGACAACCGCCAGGTGATAGGTGGGCAGGCCATCGGACTTGAGCAGCACCACATCGTCCAGGGTGCTGTTGCTGAAGACCATGTCCCCGCGCACGGCATCTTGAACCGTGGTCTCGCCGGTCAACGGCGTGGCGAAGCGGATGACAAAGGTCGCGCCTGTGGCCTCGATGGCGCGGCGTTCATCGGCGCTGAGATGGCGGCAGTGGCGATCATAGCCGGGCGGCTGCTTGTTGGCCGTCTGCTCGGCGCGCATGGCTTCCAGGCGCTCCGCGCTGCAATAACAGCGGTAGGCGTGCCCATTGTCCACCAGCCAGTTGGCCCACTGCTGATACAGCGCGGCGCGCTCGGTTTGGGTGTAGGGGCCAAAGGGGCCGCCCACGTCTGGGCCTTCATCCCAATCGAGGCCCAGCCAGCGCAGATTGATCATCAGGTTTTGCACCGAATCGGCCACGAAGCGCTTCTGGTCGGTGTCTTCGATGCGCAGGATGAACTGGCCGCCGCGATGGCGAGCAAAGAGATAGTTGAACAGCGCGGAACGGGCGCCGCCGATATGGAGGTAGCCGGTGGGGCTGGGCGCAAAGCGCACACGCACAGGACGATCAGTCATACAGAACATTCCTCTCTCAGAAATCAGGCCACGATTGTAGCACAGGCAAGGCCCGTGGCAAGTTTTTCAAGGGGCGCTTTCACCTTGCCCAATCACCCTGTGTCGTTTACAATGAAAGGGCCGCCGAATGAATTCGGGGCGAAGGGGCGTTCCGCCGGGGGGCCGCCCGCCGAATGAATTCGGGGCGAAGGGGCGTTCCGCCGGGGGGCCGCCGAATGAATTCGGGGCGAAGGGGCGTTCCGCCGGGGGGCCGCC
>JAYRVL010000768.1:0-1845 GCA_041918575.1 Anaerolineae bacterium
CAATGACGTTCAACGGCTCGAACCAATACCTGGATGTGCTGAACTTCAACTGGAACCCGGCGAATGTCTTCACCGTGGAATGGTGGCTTAAGCCAACTACCAGGACCAGTTGGAACCAGCAGGTTGGCAACGGTTGGGGTACCTTCTTGTTTCATACCGATAGCGCTGGTGTGATCAGCGCCGGAATCAGCAACAACGCCAACTCAAGAATCGATTCGGCTGGCGGCGTCCTGATTCTGAATCAATGGCAGCATTTTGCCTTTGTCTTGAATGGCAGTAATGCCAAGCTGTACCAAAATGGCGAACTGGTGGGTGAAAAGACCAGTTCCGACGGCAAGAACTCCAATTGGGGACATTTCGAGATCGGTAAGAATGGCAGCAGCACGATCAACGGCCAGATTGATGAATTCAGGTTTTGGTCCACCGCCAGAACCCAGCAGGAGATCAAGGACAACATGCACAACGTCCTGGCCGGCGCCGAAACCGGGCTGAAGCTCTACCTGCAGTTCAATGCTGCTGCAGGCGCAGCGGAAGATTTCTCCAGTCAATGCTATACCGTTGAAACCTACAACAGCCCGACGCGCACGACCTCCACCGCGCCGGTTGGGACCGTAGGCGAACTGGTGCAAACCGCGACGCAAACATCCGTCGGCGACGCGGGCAAGCAGCTCAAGGTGACGATCACATCGCCAGCGCAACCGGATAGCGCCAACTACCTGGGCATCTACCGGACAGGCGACGGCGCCTCGCACATCACTTCCGGCGAAACCTTCCCGTCCGGAGTCATCCAGCGTGCGTCTATCCTGTGGGGTATCCGGGAGTTCGGCAGTGTGACCGCCAACCTGGTGATTGATTACAGCGGTGTGCCGGGCATCACCAACCCCGCCGTCATCAAGCTGCTCAAGCGCAGCGACGCGGCCAGCGCCTGGACCGATGTCACCGCGAACTACACGCATGACACGGGCAATCGCACCTTCACGAAGACCGGCGTCACCGATTTCTCGGAGTTTTCTATCGGTGACGATGGCTCGAATCCGCTGTCGGCTGCCCTGGCCGATTTCAGCGCCGTCCAGAGCGGCGAGGCCATTCGCGTCAGTTGGGAGACGGTCAGCGAGGTGGGCAACGTGGGCTTCAACCTCTGGCGCGGAACCTCGCCAAATGCGCCGGACGTGCAGCTCAACAGCAACCTGATCCCGTCGCAGGCGCCGGGCAGCAGCCAGGGCTTCGTCTATGAATGGCTGGACGCGGCGAACCTGGTCAACAGCACAACCTACTACTACTGGCTGGAAGATGTGGACATGGCGGGCGTAGTCACCCGGCACGGCCCTGTCAGCGCGGCCTATGCTGCGCCCACGGCCGTGCGCCTGACCGAGGCCGGCCGCGCGGGCCGCGGCTTCGACGGCATGACCGTCCTGCTGGCCGGGTTGGCCCTGCTGGCCGCCGCGCTCACCGCCCTGGCGCAGGGCCGCCGCGCCTGACGGTCTCCTGCTGCAAGAACATCAACGCGGCGCCTCCCAGGGCGGTCAGGGCGCCGATCAGGCCGCGACGCGTCACCGGCTCGTGTCCGGGTGATGAAAATGGCAAAGGATTCAACCGCCAAGACGCCAAGGTCGCGAAGATTTGAGGTTTCTTCTTGGCGCTCTTGGCGTCTGCGCGGTTCCTGTCTCCCTGCGATTGAGGTGGCGGCTGACGAAGTGACTGGTCCTAAGCCTGTTTTCGACATAGAACAGATGTTTCCATACAACAGCTTGTGGTCATTGGCAAATCGCACACAACCTGTAGGAACAGTCCTGTTTTCGCTCAAACGTTCTACGCGACGGCTTGTGGCAAGTGCCTGATGACCTA
>JAYRVL010000769.1:0-3548 GCA_041918575.1 Anaerolineae bacterium
AACGTGTAGGTCAGTCGGTCCGCGGAGAGGCTCCACGCCGTCGCCAGTTCCGGTGCGACGCTGCCGTCCGCCTCGATGTCGGTCAGGCCCAGGAAAAGATTCTCGATGATATCAACCGCCGACACCTCTGCGCCCAGAGAGGGGTCCAGGGTCTGTGGCTCGCCGCCCAGGTCAATATGCAGGGTTACTTTGTTGCCGGCCTGGGGCGCCGGGGTGACATCCGTTGGCTCGGTCGGCGCCGCGGTCGGCTCAACCGCGACGGTCGGCACGATCTGGGCAACCGGCGGGGTTGGCGCGGGGCAGGCCGTCAGCGCCAGGCTCGCCACAATCAGCACGACCAAAGGCATGGCCCATTTCTTGTAAGACATTTTCGGTTCCTCCTTGTGACATGGCGTACAGGTAACTCGCGTCTGTTCCCGACGATCGCGCGATGATTCGTCGTGAACACGAATTGAGGTGACGATAAGCGGGGTTGCTGATCACAACGACTGCTGATAGTAAACCCCAAAGGCGCCCGCGCTGCAAGCCCCTGACCGATACAAAACCGATACAAGTGTGGTAACTGCTAACCCGGCGCACCAGTTTGGACAGGATTGACAGGATGAACAGGATTCTCACCGTGTGGTGCGCAAAACGTATCTTCTCAATTTGTAGGGGCGCACCCTTGCGGTCGCCCACGCGGCCACGCTCACGGCGCGGGTAGGCTGAAATAGGAAGGGGCCGCCTGCATGGGCAAGCGACCCCTCGATCCGCATTGGCATTTTCCACCCTCGATGGAAGAAACTCATCTCAGGTCAAGGCACGATTTCTGGCCAGTACCAGACGAACCATTCCGCCTTGCTCTCGGCCTGACCGTCGCTGACGACGTAACCGCCGTGGGCAATCAGACCTTGCGCGTTCCCCCCTGCGGGCCAGTCAATGAAGACCCGCAATTCCTTGCCGTTCACAATCTCGGCCTTGCCGCCTGCAACCAGCGGCAGGCTGGAGATCGTGAGCACGTCCCCATCGGGATCCACGTCGTTTTCCAGGACCGGAATCGTGAGGACCTGGACGGGATGGTACAACAGGATGACCTCATCGTCGTTGGCGATGGGCGGCTGGTTGCGCGGGCCTAACGCCGGCAGACCAGACATCAGAAACAGGGTGACAATCAGCGTAATCAATCGCATCGTAGATCTCCTCGCATCATAAAGTAGTCGGAACGGAGCGCACAGGGCCGGGCAGGAGGTGGGAGTGCTGGCAGCCTGCCCGGCACATCGGGTATCGCCCATCTAGTGGATATGGAACACACAACTGATCTCAGAGGTGCCGTTTGGCAGCACGGTCGCAGCATAGGCTTCTGAGAACAGGACGTCCTCTCCGTAGCGAGTGACACAGGGGATCTTGGTTTCGTGATAGCTCAACTTGATCGGATACCGGGGCAGGACTGCGCCGGGTGGCAAGGTGCCGACACAATTCACCTGGACGATATTCTCGGCCACATCGGTGGTCTGCACCTTCGATTCCGTCGTTTCTTGGGGTCTTGCGACGCCATCAGGCAGCCGGCATGGCCGGCCCATGGTCACCACGTAGAATGGCGCCGATGGTTTGGCGTTGACCGCCATCGCGGTCACGCTGAACACAACGATCAGCAGCGAGACAATGGACAACTTTTTCATACGGTTACTCCTTCGTGCGTCATCAAATGGCTTATACTGGGGTTGGCAAGCTCGTGATATGTCGTGACCACCTCCTTTACAAAGAACCACACGGGCGGTTGAAACCGCTGCGAAGTCAGCCGCCGCAGGGCGGCTTCGCAATCGTTGCAGCGACCTCGGTCGCCCGGACCAGTGACTCTATTAAGCCACAGTCGCTCCCCGGATGACAGCACAAACCGATAGTCAAACCGATACAGATGTGATATAATCGGGGCAGCTGATTATCGGTGACTGTTCGAACCTTGTGAATGGGGAACCCGATGAACTCGATTCAGACTTTTGGACAGTGGATTAAACAACGGCGCAAGGCGCTGGGTCTGACACAGAAGGAACTGGCGCAGCAGGCGGGCTGCGCTGAGGTGACGCTGCGCAAGATCGAAGCCGGCGACCTGCAACCCTCAGCGCAACTGGCCGCCTCCCTGGCCGCGGTCGCGGGTGTGGTAAACGCTGATCTACCCGCGAGGGTGGGGTTTGCGCTGGGCGGAGGCGAGAGGCATGCGCCGGCCGGCCGCGGGAGCAAGCCGCGGCGTCCGCACAACTTGCCGGCCCAGCTCACCCCGCTGCTTGGCCGTGAGCTCGATATCGCGGCCGTGCGCAGTCGTCTGCGCGAGGGCGCGCGGCTGATCACCCTGTTGGGGCCGCCCGGCGTGGGCAAGACCCGGCTGGCCCTGGCCGCCGCGGAGTCCGTGCTGGATGAGTTCGAGCACGGCGTCTTCTTCGTGCGCCTGGCGCCTGTCTCCAATCCTGACCTGGTGGCCGCAACCATCGTGCAAGCCCTCAACGCCTCGTCGAGCGGGCCGAATCCACCGGCTCTAAAATTGCGCGCCTACCTGGAAGAGAAGCATCTCCTGCTGGTGTTAGACAACTTCGAGCAGGTGATCGAGGCCGCGCCGCTGGTGGATGGCTTGCTGCGCCGCTGCTCGTGGCTGCACGTCCTGGTCACCAGCCGGCAGCCGCTGCGCATGCGCGGCGAGCGGCAGGCGCCGGTGCTGCCCTTGACCCTGCCCGCGCAGTTCCCAGGCGTCGCCCAGCTCACTGCCAACGAAGCGCTGCGCTATCCGGTGGTGGCCCTGTTCGCGGATCGCGCTGCCGCGGTGCAGCCCGACTTTACCGTCACGGATGGCAATGCCGCGGCCGTGGTGGAACTGTGCCGCCGGTTGGACGGCCTGCCCCTGGCCATCGAGCTGGTCGCGGCGCGCGTCAAACTATTGCCGCCGACCGAGCTGCTGGCGCGCGTGCGCGGGACCTGGATGCTTTCGGTGGATGGCCTACGTGACGTGTCGCCGCGGCAGAAGACGTTGCGTGGCGCCTTCAGTTGGAGTTTTGACTTGCTCTCCCCATCCGAGCAAGCCCTTTTCACCCAGTTGGCCGTGTTCGCCAACGGCTTCACCCTGGAAGCGGCGGAAGCGCTGTGCGGAGATGAGAGTACAAAATCCCAGGTTGTGGACGGGATCGCGTCGCTGCTGGACAAGAGCCTGCTGCGCCGTGAGATCGGTCCGCGCGGCGAGTCGCATTACAGCTTGCTGGAGACAATGCGCGAGTATGCCCTGGAACGATTGGCCCTGAGCGGCCGCGAAGCAGAGCTGCTTGCGCGCCATGCGGGCTACTTCGTGCAGCTCGTGGAACACGTCGAGAGGGTAGACCCGGACCCTGGACGCATCCAGCTTCACCGCCTGCTCGACAACGACATCTACGACATCCGGGCTGCCCTGGCCTGGGCAATGACCCACGACGTGCAGGCTGCCCTGCTGCTCACCGCCGCCCTCTTGGAGTGGCTCTCCGCACGCGGGCCTTTTGTCGAAGCGACGCGGCTGATCCACGAGGTTTTCGCCCTACCCGGCGCCGCGGAGC
>JAYRVL010000770.1:0-2673 GCA_041918575.1 Anaerolineae bacterium
GACCACGCCTTCGATCGTCAACGTCGTCCCCACGAGCGGGCTGGCCGTGCCGCTGCCCTGGATGGCGCTGATCAGCGTGGCCGGCGCGCCGCACACGGACACCGCGCCGGTGGTAAAGCTCCAGACATAGTTGCTCAGCATGGGGTTGCCGACCAGGTCGGTGATGGCGGTGGTCAGCGTGGCGGTGAAAAGGGTGGTTGGCGCCAGCAGCGCGCCCGGCGTGAAGGTGCGGTTGGCGCCGCTGCCGCTGATCGCGCCGGCGACGGGGCCGCCCGCGCTGACGACGGTGAAGGTGCTGCTGTTGACGTTGCTCACCGCTTCGCTGAACGTGACCTGCACCGTGCTGTTGAGCAGCACATTGGTGGCGTTGCTGATGGGGATCGTGCTGAGCACGGTGGGCGGTGTGGTGTCCGGCCCGCAGGTGTTGATGGGCGAGGCCGTGTTGCGCGGGTTAGGTGTACCGGCGGTAAAGTCGGCGCTGTTATTGTCGGTGTCGGTGCAGCCGCCGTTGTTGCGCAGGGCGGCGGTGGTGTTGCTCAAGGTCGGCGCGGCGCCGGCGCCTTCGTAGCAGTTGGCGCCGCCAAAGCCGACGAAGTCAATGATGCTGGCGCCGGTGGGGCAGGCGCCGCTGAGCGCGGTCGTGCTGTTGACCAGGGCCACCTTGCCCTGGGAACCACTCATGGCAATCGTGCCGATGGCGTCAGGCGTTGGCAATGGCGTGGTGCCGCCGGCGCCTTGCGCTTCCTGAATCAGGTAGTAATGCCCGGCTGCCAGGCTCCCGCTCAGGTTGGTGACTTGCCAGGATGTGCCGGTGGCCGAGGCGTATTGAACGCTCCAACCGCTCAGGCTGATGGAGCCGGCGCCTGTGTTGAGCAGTTCGATGAAATCGTTGGTGTACGTGGCGCCGGTGTTGCCGCCGCCGCCGTAAACCTGGCTGATGCGCAGGTCGTTGGCCTCTGGAGCCTCGGTGTGGGCGTTGGCAGAAGCCAAAACGGCGGCGGCCAGCATGAGAAGACTGGCGGTAAGGACGCTGAGCAGAAGCGAGGTGCTCCCACTGACGGTGCGGTATTTCCGTGGTACGAAGGCTTTGGTTTGCACGGTTAGGTCCTTTCGTTCAAGCTGATTCTTTGCTGCTGCAAGCGGCGTCTCTGCGGCCTGGCAGGATCATCCAAGGGGAACATCGTGCTCAAGATCGGCTTATTTTACTACCGATTGACTGAACTGCCAACAGTTGACAATTCGCCCTGGATATGAGATACTCTTAGTAGTTTGGAAGTGAACTACTATGAGTGATGAACATGAGTGAGCGACTGCAGCGCCAGTTGGGCGCCCTGGGATTTACCGAATATGAAGCCCGCGTCTACCTGGCGCTGCTGCAACATCACGCGGCCAGCGGCTATCAGTTGAGCAAGGCGTCGGGCGTGCCGCGCAGTATGGTGTACGAAGCGCTGGGACGCCTGGCGCAGCGCGGCGCCATTTTGACGCTGCCTGAAGATGCAAAAGGGGTGCGCTATGCGCCGCTGCCGCCGCACGAATTGGTGGCGCAGATGCGACAGCAGTTCGAGACCTGCGTGGATGGTCTGGCCGCGGACCTGACCGCCCTGGCCGTGCCGGCCGAGCCGGCCCAGATCTGGAACATCAGCGGCGATGCGCAGATCGTGCAGCGGGCGCAGGCCATGATTGATGCAGCCAGCGCCGAACTCTATGTCGGTTTGCACGATCGCACGCTGGCCCCGCTGCAGGGCGCCCTAACGGCCGCGCAGCAGCGGGGGGTTGCGGTTCATGCGTTGTTGTTTGGCGAAAATACGCTGACGGTCGGAGAGGTGCGCCATCACCCGCAGGCCGAGACCGCGGTGCATCGGGTGGGCCGCGGCATCGTCATCGTGGTGGCGGATCGGCAGGCCGCCTTGATCGGTGGTACGACAGAAGCAGCCAGCGCGGCCTGGACCACCAACCCCCACCTGGTGTTTGTGGCGCGCGAGTACATCTGGCAGGAACTGTTCACCCAGCGTCTGGGGCAGGAGTTGCCAGTAGAGATGCTGGCGCACCTGGCTCCACTCGATCGGGCAGTGCTGGGGCGTGAATGATGAAATTCAATTTCTATCCGTATTTGACCAGTTTGTAGGAGGTTGGTATGGCAGCAGCAGGCAGTGCGTTAGTCCCGGCACGTGAAAGTCACGGCCTGGGCGCGCGTTTGAGCGAGATCATTTTGGGGGGACAGGATGGCCTGGTCAACACGCTGGGCGTCATCCTGGGTGTTGCCGCCGCTTCGCAGGACATCCGCATCATCATTGCGGGCGGGTTGGCGGCTACTTTTGCGGAGTCCATCTCCATGGGCGCGGTCGCGTACACCTCGTCACTGGCCGATGCTGATTTCTATCGTGCGCAGATGGCGCGCGAGCGCCGCGAGATCAAGGAAATGCCCGATCTGGAGCGCCAGGAGATTCGCGAGATTTTCCAGGGCTGGAGTTTCGAGGGCGAGCTGCTGGACCAAGTGGTGGATCATGTCAGCCAGCATGAAGCACACTGGGTTGACATCATGATGGCGCACGAGCTGGGGGTACGGGTCATCGGCGAGGCGGAACTGATCGCCCTGGCGGCGGGTGGCCCTGCGACCTGATCTGTCGCTACCCTCGGTTAAGCTGACCCCATGACGACGCCGACAGGAGAGGA
>JAYRVL010000771.1:0-13174 GCA_041918575.1 Anaerolineae bacterium
ATGAACCATTTTCGTTGCAAGCTGTTGCACAAAATGGCCAGCTTTGCGGTGGTCGGCGATGAACGCCATCAGCACTTCTTCACGCCCGCCGAGCAGACCGCCCTCGCTGCGCACATCCCCTGGACGCGCATGATCGAGGAGCGCAAGACCATCTTCCACGGCCAGACGGTGGACCTGCTGCCTTTCGCCGCGGAAAACAAAGACCGCCTGGTCATCAAACCCAACGATGAGTACGGCGGCAAAGGGGTTGTCATCGGTTGGGAAACCGATGCGGCGACCTGGGCAGCCGCCCTGCAGGCCGGTGTGCAGGAGAACGCCGTGGTGCAGGAGCGGGTCAAGATCGCTTACGAGGATTACCCGACCCTGACCCGCAGCGGACAGGTGGAAATCGGCCAGCGCCTGGTGGATTGCGACCCCTTCGTGTTTCACGGCCGCATGATTGGCGGCTGTCTGACCCGGCTTTCCACGGTGACGTTGCTCAACGTGACCGCGGGCGGCGGTTCGACGATTCCTACCTTCGTGGTGTGATCCACGCTTCATCGCAAACCGCAGGCGATGGCAAAAAGATTCGACGGGAGGCATGCGATGTTTCAACAGCCCAGTCTGAATATCGGTATTAGCGAAGAATACCAGATCATTGACCCTGAAACGCGTGAGCTGTGCTCGATCATCTCACGCGTGATGGATAACGACCGGCTCATCCTGCGCGAACAGGATGCGCAGGGAGATATGCAGGTGGAACTGCCGGCCTCGTATGAAATGGGCACCCCGGTGTGCGCCAACATCAAAGAGGCGCGCCAGGCCCTGATCCAGCAGCGCCGCGGGGTGATGAAACTGGCGGCAGAGCGCGGATATGTGGTGGCCCTGGCCGGCACGCATCCCATCACCTCCTGGCGCAAGCCGGGCATTCCGCGGCCCGGGCACATCGAAGGCCTGGTGGCCGGACGGGACATGTTAGCGCAGCGGCTTCTGATCTTCGGCACCCATGTTCATATCGGCATCGAAGACCCAGAGCTGCGCATTGACGTGATGAACATCATTCGCTACATGACGCCGCACATGCTGGCCCTGAGCACCAGCTCGCCATTTTGGAGCGGCCGCAACACCGGGTTGAAATCGTACCGTAATGTGCTGTTGGAAAATCTGCCGCGCAGCGGCATCCCGCACTATTTCGCCACGTGGAGTGAATACCGCCAGTACGTTGACATGCTGCTGGCTACCCACTGCATCACGCACGAGCGCCAGATCTACTGGGACGTGCGGCCCCATTACCGCCTGCCCACCCTGCAATTCCGCGTCTTCGACGCCTGCACGACGATTGATGAAGCCCTGGCCGTGGCCGCACTGGTGCAGGCCACCGTGGCCTGGCTGGTGGATCTGCGCCGGCACAACATGATGTTCCGCAACTACACGCGCAGCCTGGTCGCCGAAAACAAGTGGCGCGCGGTGCGCTATGGTCTGGATGGCAAGCTGGTGGACTTTGGCAAGGAACAGCAGTTCTCGACCAGGCAACTGGTACGCGAGCTGCTCCGCTTGGTGGATCCTGTGGTGGATGAGCTGGGCAGCCGCGAAGACCTGGAGTATGCCTATTCGATCATCGAGCAGGGCGCCAGCGCCGACCGCCAGTTGCGCGTCTATGAAGAAAACGACCATGACTTACGAGCCGTGGTAGATTATTTGATTGCCGAAACACGCAAAGGGCTGGATTGAATTGAGAGGAACATCATGGTAAAGCGACCATCACTGACCATTGGCGTCGAAGAAGAATATCAGATCATTGATCCCGCCACGGGCGATCTGAAGGCCGCCATCACCGAGCTGATGGAACAGACCGGCGCCCAAAACGTGGAAAAAGGCGTGCTCAAAGAGCATGGCATCAAGCCAGAGATGCACCAGTCCATGGTCGAGTTGGGCACGCCCATCTGCCACAACATGACGCAGTTGGCCGACGAACTGCGCAGCCAGCGCGCGTCCATCATCAGCCTGGCCGCAGAACACAACCTGGCGATTGTGGCTGCAGCCACGCATCCCTTCTCTCACTGGGCGCAGCAGGAGATCACACCCTTCGATCGCTACAAGGGCGTGGTGCAGGACATGCAGATTCTGGCGCAGCGCCTGCTCATCTTCGGCATGCATGTCCATATCGGGATCGAGGATCGCGACTTCGCCATTGACTGCATGAACGTCGTGCGCTACATGCTGCCGCACATCCTGGCCCTTTCCACCAGCTCACCGTTCTGGCTGGGGCAGAATACCGGCTTCAAGTCCTATCGCAGCATCGTTTTCGAGGACTTCCCGCGCTCTGGCGTGCCAGAACGCTTCGAGGCATGGGGCGAATTTCAACGCTTCGTGGATCTGCTCATCAACACCGGCTGCATCCCCAACGGTTCGAAAATCTGGTGGGATGTACGACCGCACTACTCCTTCCCCACCATCGAGTTCCGCGTGTGCGACATGGTGACGCGGGTGGACGAGGCCATTGCCATTGCGGCCCTGCTGCAGGCCCTGGTGGCCTGGCTGTGGGAGCTGCGTCGGCGCAATATCACCTTCCGCGTCTACCGCCGCGACTATATCGAAGAAAACAAGCGCCGCGCAGTGCAGCAGGGCATTGATGGCAAATTGATTGATTTTGGCAAGAACGTCGAAGTGCCCACGCGACAACTCGTGCGCGAGATCTTACGTCTGGTTGATGAGCAGGTGGAAGAACTGGGCAGCCGCGAAGCGATCGAGCCGATCTACCGCATCCTCGAACACGGCACCAGCGCCGACCGTCAAATCAGGGTATTCGAAAAGACTCACGACGTCCGCGCGGTGGTAGATCATCTGGTCACCGAAACCAAGATGGGAATTTAGAGTCTGAACCACTCAGGACAGGGGCTGCATATCGAGAAGCGGCTGCAGCTCAATACCTTCGTCAAGTTCGTGCCACCATACACCCCCACCGGAAGGGACGATACTCCAGATGTGCAAAACTCGATTATCCCTCGCGGTCTTTGGCGGCTTTGCGCCTCTGATCCGAAGCGAGGATACGTTTGCGCATGCGGATGTTGCGCGGCGTCACCTCCACCACCTCGTCGTCAGCAATGAACTCGATGCAGTCGTCCAGGCTCAGGATACGGTGCGGCGTCAGGCGAATCTGAATCTCGCTCGTGGAAGCGCGCATGTTGGTCAACTGCTTCTTCTTGCACACGTTGACCTCCATGTCGCTGTCACGGCTGTTCTGGCCCACGATCATCCCCTCGTATACCTCCCGGTTGGGGCCGATGAACAGCACGCCTCGCTCCTCCGCATTCTTCAGACCATAGGTCGTTGCCACGCCCGCCTCCCAGGCAATCAGGCTGCCGTGCGTGCGGTTGGCAATTGGCCCGTAGAACGGCTCGTAGCCGGCGAACAGGGTGTGCAGAATGCCGTTCCCCTTGGTCATGGTCAAAAAATCGTTGCGAAATCCGAGCAGACCGCGCGTAGGCACCCTGTAGTGCAAAAAGACAATGCCGTTGTCGCTGTGACGCATGTCCTGAAGCAGCGCCCGCCGCACGCCCAGCATCTCCACCACCGCGCCAAGCTGCGGCTCCGGCGCCTCGATGTAAGCCTCTTCGATCGGCTCCAGTCGTTCGCCGGTCGCTGCATCGGTGCGGAAGATCACCTCCGGTTTGCCCACCTCGAACTCGTAGCCCTCGCGGCGCATCGTCTCGATCAGGATCACCAGGTGCAGTTCGCCGCGGCCAGACACCAGGAAGATTTCGGCCGAGTCGGTTTCTTCGACGCGCAGACTGACGTTGTGCTCCAGTTCCTTGAGCAGGCGCTCGCGCAGCTTGCGACTGGTGCTCCAGGTACCCTCGCGCCCGGTGAGCGGACTGGTGTTGACGCCAAAGGTCATGCGCACGGTCGGTTCTTCGATACGGATGGGCGGCAGCGGGCGCGGGTCATTGGCGTCGGCAATTGTCTCGGACACAGTTACCTCTGACAGCCCGGTGACCGCCACGATGTCGCCGGCCTCCACTTCCTCCTGCTCGACTCGCTCCAGCCCCTGGTGTGAAAAAACCTGCGCCAGGCGCCCGAAGGTCGTCTGCCCGTTGGGCGCCAGCACCGCCACCTGCTGCAGGCGGCGCAGCCGTCCGGCAAACAAACGGCCAATGGCAATACGGCCCTTGTAATCATCGTAGGCCAGCAGCGTTACGAGCATCTGCGCGGGGCCATTGCCGTTGACGGAAGGGCCAGGCAGATATTCCAGGATGCGATCCAACAGCGGCGTCAGATCGGGCGCCAGCGCGTCCGGCGCGTCACCGGCGCGGCCATCCTGCCCAATGGCGTAGATGACCGGGTACGACGCCTGATCGTCGGTCGCGCCCAGGTCAATGAAGAGGTCGAAAATGGCGTTCGTCACCCAATCGGGCCGGCTGTCCTTGCGATCCACCTTGTTGACCACCACGATGGCGCGATGGCCCAGTTCCAGCGCCTTGCGCAACACGAAGCGCGTCTGCGGCATCGGCCCATCCACCGCATCTACCAGCAAGAGCACGCCATCCACCATGTTGAGCACGCGCTCCACCTCGCCGCCAAAATCGGCATGGCCGGGCGTGTCCACGATGTTGATCTTGACGCCCTTGTAATGCACCGCCGTGTTCTTGGCCAGGATCGTGATGCCGCGCTCGCGCTCCAGGTCGTTCGAATCGAGCACGCGGTCCATCACCGTCTGGTTGTCGCGAAAGACCCGCGTCTGTTTGAGGATGGCATCCACCAGGGTTGTCTTGCCATGATCCACGTGCGCAATGATGGCTATGTTGCGAATGTCGTCTCTTGTTGTCAGGTTTAGTTCAGTCATGTTTATTCTTTTTCGCTCATTTTCTACCCATTCGACATTATTGCGATTTGATAAGAATCGCCTCCGAACTACTAAATATGGGCGCTTCCGCCCGTCGGGATACTGCATATCGTATGCAAAATCAAATCGTTATTATGTCTATTGTTCCCATAAAAAGAGGCCCTCACCCGGCGGCAAGGGCCTCTGGCGTCTCTTGGCATCGAGGAAAGATCGGCTAGTAGCGAATGACCACCGGCATGCCGATGTAGGCCATGCTGTACAGTTGGGCAGCGGTCGTGTTGTCCAACATGACACAGCCAAAGGTGATGGGGGTACCCACCAGCCCGGCCCACACCTGTCCCCCGTTTGGATACCAGGGCTGGACGTGAATGCCGTTCTCGCTGGAACCAGCCCAGTAGATGCCGAGCCAATAGGGCATCCAGAACTGCCAGCGCGAACCCCAGGCGTTGCGAATTTTGCTCTGCACGCGGAAGGAACCGGCCTTGGTGCCTGAACCCTGGCGTCCGGTGGAACAGCGCCAGGTGTGGAGCAGCGTGCTGCCCGAATAGAGCTGGCAGCGCTGCGCAGAGATGCTGACCTGGAAGCGCAGGTTGCGACTGCCGGCCGGGACGCTGGCTGCGCCGCCGCCGCTGGCTGCCCCGCCGCTCGGAATGGCCAGGCGCTGGCCCACGATGATCAGGTTGGCGCTGCGAATACGATTGGCCGCCATGATGGCAGAAACCGTCGTGCCATAGCGGGCCGCAATCGCGCTGAGCGAATCACCGCGCGCCACCACATGCACGCGTGAACCACCGGTTGCACTGCCCCCTGTGGCCGGCGCGCTGCCGTTGACTCGCAGCCGTTGGCCCACCACGATGCGGCTGGGGTTGGTGATGCCGTTGAGCGCCATCAGGTTGGCAACCGTGGTACCGTAGCGGGCCGCAATGGCGCCCAGGGTATCGCCGGCCTTCACCACGTAAATACCCGAGGCCGTTCCGCCGCTGCTGCCGCCGCTGCCGCCGGGGATGCGCAGGCGCTGCCCGACGTAAACCAGGTTGGCGTTGGTCAGGCCGTTGGCCGCCATGATCGCCTGCACCGTGACGCCGTAGCGCTGGGCAATGCTGCCCAGGGTTTCGCCCGCCTGCACCACGTGGATTCCGTCCAGCATGGGCTGCTCGCCAGGCAGGGCGAGGGCGGGCGCGGCTGTTGCCAACAGCAGCACAAGCATCAGCGCGGCCTGCACAAATCTACGTTTGGCCATATTTTCCTCCTCCTGCGAGAACAACCTCACTTGCTGTGATCGAAAAATGATTTTAGCACTGTCCACACAAACCACCAAAACAGAAGATTGCGGAAGATCAAAGAAACCGTTTGCGTGGAAAAACGTCTCAACACAAGGGCGCCCGGGCGCAGGGATGCAATGGCTTGTGGCCCTGAACTGATGCGCCTTAGGCCGTTGGCTCGACCCGGTCGCCGATGAGTTTTTCTTTGACCGTCTGACCCTCCGGCCAAACGCAGCAGTAAGCCAGGCGCAGCGGGTATTCCAGGTTGATGGCGCCCGGGCCGCCGCGATTCTTCTCCAGGGAGACGATCAGCCAGTTGCGGTACGACTCGGCTTTGTGCGGGCTGTAGGTCAGATGCGAACGGGAAACGATGTCGTACTTGTTGTTGAGCATCAGGATGACGTCCGACTCGTACTGAAGCGCAGAGCTGCCGCGCAGATCGAACAGGCGAATGCGGTCGCCTTGCAGGGCCTTGCGGTCTGCGGCCGCCACGGCCAGCACCGGGATGTTGAAGGTGTTGGCAATGTCCTTCAGACCCTCGGCCACCATCGTGGACTTGTCATCTTCGTCTTTGGCGGTGCGCGGGTGGATCGGTATCTTCTGCAGGTAATCCACGAAAAAGACGCAGTCGCCCTGGAAACGGGCCGCAAGCGCGCCGGCCATCTGGCGCAGGGTATCGAGCGTGGTAGTCGTGGTATTGGCCTTGACCATCTCCAGCCGGCTGCCGTAGCGGTCCACCTGGGCCAGCATGGGGGCCACGCGCGGATCGGAACGCAGCGCGGAGGTGATGGGGCGGCCTGAGCGCGCCGCGTCCAGGAAGAGGGTGTTCAAATGATAGAGCGTCAGGGGTTCGGACAGGCCGGCGAGCGCGCTTTCCATGCACAGCAGGCGTTTGGAGAGGTCAATGTGGTCATGCTCGTAGCAAACGTACATGGCCCCGCGCGTCGGGGATGACGAAACGATGTTGCGCGCCATTTGCAGGGTCATGGTCGTCTTACCAACGCCGGGCGCGCCGCCGAACAGCACCAGCTCACCCCGCCCCACTCCGCCGCCGATCAGGCGATCGAGCGGGTCATACCCCAAGGGGATCATAGTGTAACGTGCGGCCGTGCCGCGACTGGTCTCCTGGTCGGCCCGGCGCAGAACCTCCGCCAGGCTGGCGGGTTGTGATTGATGAACTTGCCAGTCCGTACTGGTTGTGTTTGCTTCGGGCATACCCGGTCTCCTCTCGGCATGGTTGGCGCCGGTGAGCGCGCGGCGGCAACGGTAAATGGACAGCGCCTATTGTCCCCGCGGATCGGTCTCTTGTCAATTTGGGAAGCACAAACCTGGCTGTGCTATAATAGCGTTCGCTTCGGTCTTATTTGTTTTTTCTGCGAAGGACGTGATGATGTCATTTTCTTTCGATCCGGCGGCCGCAACCGCGCTGCCTGCTGCCCCACGAGGGCCAAATCTGTTCATGCTGCTGTGGTGGATTTGGGTGCGCCCGCGGGCCGCGCTGACGGCCGTGCGCGACGGCCGGCGCTGGCTGTTGCTCATCCCTCTGCTGGTCATCCTCAGCCTGCTGGCGCTGCGGGTTGTGGTCGAGGCGCCCCATGTGACTGAGCTGCGGCGCCTGGCGGCCATCGAACAAATGCGCCAGACGATGCCGCCGCAGGATTTCCAAAACTTGCCGCCAGAAGCGCTGCAAGGCCCGGCGCCACAACCGATCGCCCTCGGGCTGCTGACGGCCCTGGGGCCGCTCTTGCTGGCCTGGGTGGCGCGCGCCGGCGCTTTGCATCTGCTCGGGCTGGCCTTTGGCGGGCAGAACACGTTTGGCAGCCTGTTCAGCACCGCCGCCTGGGCCAGCTTTCCCCTGGCCCTGCGCACCCTCCTGCAGATCATCTTCATCAGCAGCGCCCAATCGCCCATCGTGGGCAGCGGCCTGAGCGGCCTGGCGACCCCTGCGGATCAGATCATCCGCGGGCCGCAGGGGCTGTTGGCCGGCCTGCTGAGCACGGTAGACCTCTTTTCGCTGTGGTACATCGTGCTCCTGGGCATCGCGGTGGCGGTCAGCGGACGCTTGAGCCGCAACAAGGTGCTGATCCTCATGGGCATTTACGTCGCGCTTTCGCTGCTGATGGGCGCCGCGCCCAGTCTGCTCATGGGCGCCCTTTCCCGCAGCTTCTAGCACGGCAAACGTTGATGGCAACCAGGACAAATTCAGACAACGGTCAGTTCACGCCCGCGACGATCATGATCGAGGTCAGCGACCTGCAGAAAATTTACGTCATGGGGAAGGCCCAGGTTCATGCGCTGGCGGGGGTCAGCTTGCAGGTGCCGCGAGGCGAGTTCTGTTGCCTGATGGGCGCCTCCGGTTCTGGCAAGTCCACCCTGCTGCATCTGATTGGCGGACTGGACCGCGCCACGGCCGGGGAGATCACGGTAGCCGGGCAGAAACTGAGCGAATTGGACGAGAATGACCTGGCAACCTATCGGCGCGCTCGTATCGGCTTCGTTTTTCAATCGTTCAACCTGGTGTCAACGATGACCGCGGCGCAAAATGTGGAATTCCCCATGCTGTTCGCCCGTGTGGCGGCGGCCGAGCGCCGGCGGCGCGCGCAGCATCTCCTGGCCGCGGTGGGGCTGGGCGAACGCTTGCAGCACAAGCCGACCGAGCTTTCGGGCGGCGAGCAGCAGCGCGTGGCGCTGGCGCGGGCGCTGGTCAATCAGCCAACCCTCTTGCTGGCCGATGAGCCGACCGGCAACCTGGACAGCCGCACCGGCCAGGAGATCATTGACATTATGCTGCGCGCTAACCGCGAGGCCGGCATCACCATCCTGATGGTGACGCATGACCCGGCCGTGGCCCGCTGCGCGGACCGCGTGGTGCGCCTGAAGGACGGGCGCATTCTGGGGGAAGAAAGCGCCGAAGACCTGGAGAAGGCTGCCGCTATTATTTGATTCTGGATTGATTCGAGGAGCCATATGCGTTCGAGCCTGAGACTCGCTTTGTTTCTGACCGTGCTGTGCATTCTCTCCGTTGGCGCGCGGCCGCGGCTGGGGCCTGGGGTGGCGCACGCCCAAACCAGCACGCCGCCGCCCTCCAACGAGCGGCCGCTGATCTTCATCCGCAGCTTCCGCACGGAGCCGGCCGTGGTGCAGGCGAATCAGACCTTTCGCCTGTTCCTGGAGCTGCACAACGTCGGCTCGGCGGGCGCGGCGAACATCATCATCTCGCTCGCCAGCGATAACTTCGCGCCCCAGGGATCGTCCAGCGTCAAGACGCTGAGCGGACTGGCGGTGGATGAGCATGGCTGGGTTTGGCAAGACCTGGCCGGCAATCCCGATCTCAAGGGCGGCGTGTACGCGCTGGCGATCAGCATCAACTACCAGGGCGATGACGGGATGCCCTACGCCTCGAACGAGACAGTGGGCATCAACGTGGCCGCGGCGCCGCCCACACCCACCCCCACGGCGCAGCCCAAGCCGGGTATTCCCCAACTGGTGATCGAAGAGGTGAGCACGGACCCCGCGGCCATCATCGCCGGGGAACCATTTACGCTGTCGTTTGCCGTGCATAACACCGGCACCGGCGCGGCGCGGCGCACGCTGGTCACGGTGAGCAGTGAGAACAAGAACTTTGCGCCGACCGTGGGCAGCAATGTCGTCAGCGTGGGCGACATCGGCTTCAACAAGCGCCAGGCGGTCTCGCTGCGCCTGGTGGCCGACGCAGACACGACGGCCGGTCTGCACACCCTGGAACTCAACCTCGATTTCATCAACTGGGGCGATGAAAAGTTCAGCTCGCAGCAGGTGATTGCCGTGACCGTGGGCGGCGTCAGTGTCGGCAAGCCTTCGACGCCGCAAGCGCTGCCGATCATCGAGAGCTACGTCAGCGAACCACTGCGGCCCAGTCCTGGCCAGCCCTTGACGCTGCGCCTGAACATTCGCAACGTGGGCACGGCCGATGCACGCCGGCTCAACATCTCCTTTGGCACCGCGTCCACCGGCGGCGCCTCCGCCATCACCGTGTTTGCACCCCTGGGCACCGGCAATGTGCGCGTGGTGCCGGCGCTCGGCGTCAACGAGTTGACCGAGGTCGAGATGCAGTTCATCGTCAGCGGATCGGCCAGCGCGGGCACCTACGTTGTGCCGATCGAGTTCAGCTACGATGGGCCAGCCGACAAGCTGCTGGAACGCACCGAACAGATCACCCTGCTGGTCAGTGTGGCGCCGCAGTTGCGGGTCAGCTTCTACCGGCCGGTGGGCCAGCCGATGCCGGGCGCGCCCATCGAACTGCCGATCGAGGTCATCAACCAGGGGCGCAACACGGTGGGCATCACCACGCTGGAGCTTGGCCCCGTGGAAGGGCTGACGTTCGAGAACGCCTCGGTCTACATCGGCTCGCTCGACTCCGGCCAATCGGGCACCCTGGATGCGATGGCCACAGCCAGCCAGGGCGGAGAGTACCCGCTCGAAGTCATCATCAAGTACATTGACGATTTCAATCAGAACCAGGTTTACACCGCTACCCTGCCGCTCAGCGTCCTCAACATGGGCGAACCAGGCGGAGATGGCGGTAAAGGCGATAAAGGCGATAATGGCGATAATGGCGATAATGGAAACGGCGGCATGGACGGCGGCGAAGCGCCCTCCCGCGTTCAGCGTCCCTTCTGGCAACGCCTCTTCCTGGGCCTGCTCGGTCTCGGCAGCGGCTGAAAAACACCCCCCACTCACGCATCACGGTTCACGAACATGACCTTGATTGACTTATTCCGCACCGTCCTGGCCAACCTGAACCGCATGCGCATCCGCGTCATCTTGACGGCGATTGGCGTGGTGATCGGCACGGCCGCGGTGCTGGTGTT
This sequence comes from Anaerolineae bacterium, assembly GCA_041918575.1. Taxonomy (GTDB): domain Bacteria; phylum Chloroflexota; class Anaerolineae; order SSC4; family Amarolineaceae; genus Amarolinea. The sequence continues at coordinate 10,935 of JAYRVL010000771.1, forward strand.
GATCAGCCTGGGCGCGGGTTTGCAGCGCAGCGCCACGCAGGGCATCGGCGGCATCTCAGATCTGACTCTCATCAATGTGATCGGCGCGCAGATGGTGATGATGGATGGCCCGGCGGCCGCACCGTCAACGGGGCAGCGCCGCGAGGAACAGGGACTGACCCTCAAGGTGTTGGAAAAGCTGCGCGGCTTGCCCAACGTGGCGGCGGTGACGCCGCAGGAATACGTCCAGGGTCAGGTGGAGGTGCGCTACAACCGGTTGATGGGCGGGGGCGGCATCCTGGGCGTGGATCCAGACGCATGGAAAGCGTTCGGCTACAAGCTGACCTCAGGCGAGAACCGGGTGAGCACCGGTCAGGTGGTGGTCGGCGCCCAGGTTGGCGCCACGCTCTACGATCCGCGGCAGGCAGCGCGCAAGGACGCGTTCTTCGGCGGCCGCCCCGGCGGCGTGGGCGAACCAGAGGTGGCAGATCTGCAGGGCGCCAGCCTGACGTTGCGCGCCGTTCGTTACGACAACGAGGGCAAGATGGCGACGCGCAATCTGCGTGTGCAGGTGACAGGCGTCCTGGCATCGTTGGGCGAAACCGATTACAACATCTATCTGCCGCTCAAAGAGATCGAAGAGTTGAACCAGTGGTTCAGCGGCCGCCGTGCGGACCGCACGCGGGAAGGCTATCAGCAGGTGGTGGTCAAGGTGGCCAGCTCGCGTGACGTGGCGGACGTGCAGAAGGAGATTCGTCAGATGGGCTTCGAAGCCTACTCCGCGCAGGACACGGTCAACAGCATCAATTCTTTCTTCATGGTGCTGCAGGCGATCCTGGGCGGCATCGGCGCCATCGCGCTGCTGGTGGCCGCGTTCGGCATTGCCAACACCCTGAGCATGGCGATCTACGAGCGCACGCGTGAGATCGGCCTGATGAAGGCCATCGGCGCGCGCAATCGCGATGTGATGAGCATCTTCCTGGGCGAGGCCGCGGCCATCGGTTTCCTGGGCGGCGTGGTGGGCGCCGGGCTGGGCTGGGCGGTCAGCGGCATCATCAATTTGATCGCGCAGTCGGCCCTGGGCCAGCAGGGCAACCCCATCTTTGGCGGGCCTGGCGCCGACAGCAGCATCGTCTACACCCCGGTCTGGCTGATCCCGTTCGCCATCCTCTTCGCCACCCTGGTCGGTCTGCTCTCCGGGGTCTTTCCGGCCCTGCGCGCGGCCACGCTCGACCCGCTGAAGGCCCTGAAGTACGAATGAGCCACGGCGCCCTCTCCCGGCCGGCGGCCGTCGCCTGGCTGATGCGCCGACTCCGCGCCGCACCCCACGCGCCGGCGCCGCCGCAAGACATGAACACGGCCGGCGCGGCCGAGCCATCTTCCCTGGCCGATTGGACCATCATCATACAGGAGGCGGTTCGGCACGGCGTCCATCTCCTGCTGGCCGAGCAAGGGCCGGCTCTCTCCGCGCCGAATTATGTCATGCGCTGGCTGGCGGCTGAAACTGCGGCCAACGCCCGGCGCAATGCGCTGCTCAGCGCCGAGTTGAACGCCATCCTCGCCGCCGCCGCGCAGGTCGAGTTGATCCCGTTCAAAGGCGCACACTTCCTCCTGGAACCTCGCAGCTATCCGCGACCCGAGGTCAGGCCGCTGGCCGATCTCGATCTGCTGGCGCGGCCGGCGCAAATCGCCGATCTGCGCCGCGTGCTGAAGGAGTTGGGCTACGACGAGGAGCCGCGCACCACCTGGAAGCATCTCAGCTTTGTCAAACCGGGCAACCGGCAGATGGCGTCGTTCAGCGCGGGCGATCCGAACAACCCGCGGCGTGTGGAGATTCATACTGCGCTGAGGGAGGATTTCTTGGGACTGCGCCTGGATTTGACGGCCGCGGCCTGGGCGCACAGTCAACCGGCGGGCGCGGCGCCGGCGCGCCGGCTGCCGACCTGGCTGCTCTTCCTGCACCTGGCGGCCCATGCGTCGCAGGATGTGTGGGAACGCAAGGCGCGGCTGCTGCACCTGGCCGATTTGCAGCGGGTCTGGCAGCAGTTCACGCGATCGGAAATCGGCATCATCGCCGGCGCGTGCGGCGCGCCGGATCGTTGGTTCGAGGCGCAGGGCCTGCCGCCGGACGATCACCTGACCGCGGCCCGGCTGGGCGTGGCGCGACTGGAGCCGCGGCTGCTGCTCCCCGGCCTAACGCTGCTCGAGAGCGCCTTTCCCGCCGCGCTGCCGGCCGGTTTGACAACCGCGCTGGCCGCGCC
>JAYRVL010000772.1:0-2462 GCA_041918575.1 Anaerolineae bacterium
AGCAGCAGCACGGCATCGAGCAGCAGAATGGGCCAGAGCAGCAGCGTCAGGAGCAGGGGGATGTGGAAGCTCCAGGGGATCGCCGGTTCGAGCAGGGGAAAGGCGGATGGGGCCGCGCTGAAGGCCGGCTGCTGCAACCGGGCGGTCAGCGCCAGGGCTAGCAGGAAGACCAGGTTGAGAGTCAGCGCGGCCGGGCGGGAGAGGGTCGGCAGCCCCTGCGGCCGCGCCATGAGCCAGCCAAAGGCCGCCAGCGCCAGGAAATAGAGAAACAGGATGAGCCGCTGATCCACGCCGGTCCAGCGCGCCAGGACATGGGGCGCGGAGAAGACGACATAGAGCAGGAAAATCACGGCCATGAGGCCCAGGACAGGGCCGGTAGCGCCACGGCCGGCCGCGGGCGGAGCGGCCGGCGTCTCGTGATCTTCCCGATCGGGCCAGCCACGAGTCAGGAGAACCAGGGCCAGCAGGGCCAGTCCCCAGCCGATGCCCTGGAACATGCCGCCGGTTGAAATGTCCGGGCCGGAGCCGAAGGTGCGCAAGGCCGCGGAGAGGGCAAGGGCCACGGTCAGCCCCGCGGCCAGGTCGGTTGCGCTGGCAGCGCGCTTGCGCCAGAGATAGGCCGAAAAGAGCAGCAGTGAGCAGGCCACACCCAGGCCGGCGACGAACATGCGGCCCCGCGTATCCAGGAAGGGCTCCAGCACGCGGCTCAGCAGAACCAGGGCTGCCAGGATGAACAGCTGATGGCGCGGCCGGCCGTGGCGCCAGAGCAGCAGCAGGAGTGGGGAGAAGAAGAGCAGAACCGCCACGATCTCCGGCGGGATGCTGGTACCCAGCAGGCCGAACGCGTAGATGGCCTCCACGAAGTCAGCCAGGAGCTGAAAGAAAAAGAGGAAGAATACCGCATAGACGGTTGTGCGTTGTAAGGTGGGCGAAAGTCGCATCATGATCTCCTGTCTGGAATCCGGATGGCGCCGGTCGTAACGCAAGCCTCCGGCTTGCATCGTTGGCGCACCGAAGTAAGCTGTGTGACCGACGGCGTCGTCACGCCGGAGACGTGACCTACGGTTTGCATCGTCGGCGCACCGAAGCGAGCTGTGTGACCGACGGCGTCGTCACGCCGGAGACGTGACCTACGATTGGAGCGAGTCGGCCCGTAAATTCATTCATGGGCTGCCCAGGATGATAGCCTGCTTGCCGCGGTTGTCAAATAGCGCGGGTTGTGCTATGTTTCGATTGCCTAATTATTGTCTGCATTATCTGTGCGGCTATCATTTACGCCGTCAATGAGGAGGTTCTTTTGCCTGTGATTTCTCACCGTCCCTATGTGATTGGCATCGCCGGCGGCACGGCCTCCGGCAAGACAACGATGACCAACACCATCGTGCGCACGGTTGGCCCCAGCCGCGTGGTGATCATTGCCTACGACTCCTACTACAAGGACTTGAGCCATGTGCCGCTGGCCGAACGCCTGCTGACGACCAATTTCGATCATCCCGATTCCCTGGACACCGCGTTGCTGGTGGAGCATTTACGCCAGCTCCGCCGCGGGGAGGCGGTGGAGGCGCCCACCTATGACTTCGTTACCTGTACGCGACTGCCGGGCACGCGTCGCGTCGAGCCGTGCGATGTCATCATCGTAGATGGCATTTTGGCCCTGACCTCCGAAGATCTGCGCAGCCTGTACGATCTGAAGATTTTCGTGGACCTGAGCGCGGACGAACGCCTGCTGCGGCGCATCGAGCGCGATGTGCGTGAGCGCCAGCGCACCATCGAATCGGTCATTGCGCAGTACCGGCAAACGGTGCGGCCCATGCACGATCAGTTCGTGGAGCCGAGCAAGCGTTTTGCCGATTTCATCGTCTCCGGCGAGACAACGCAGAGCCACGCCCTGGAAACCGTGGCCGGCCATGTGCGCGCCCGCATCTTGAGCTCCCGCCTGGACGCGCTGCAGCAGATTGGCGCTGCGTTGCTGGCCGCGGATCCCGCTGTTGTGAAGAGCGACATCGTGCGCCTGGCCGCGCAGGAGCTGATGGCCGACACAGTGACGCTGCATCAGTACGACGCCGGCCGCGGCGAGTTCCTGGACCCGGCCACATTCTCAGCCTCCTGGCCGGCCGGCGGCGCCATGACCCGGCCGCGGCGCCAGGGTCTCAGCGCCTATGTCATTGCGCATGGCACGGTGGTGGCGCCCGATGCCACGAATGACCTGCCGCCGGACCTGGTGCAAACCGTGCATTTTCGGGCCAGCGGCGCCCAGGCCTTCGTCGGTATGCGTTTGCAGCAAGGGGAGACGCCAGTGGGCGTGATCTTTTTCAATTTTCGCTTTCCGCGGCCCTTTGGTCCGGACGACGTTGCCATTGCCGGCATCCTGGCAACCTACGCCGCGGCCGCGCTTGCCCGCGGCCGTTAATCTGCGATGGGCGGTTGATGAACAGCCAGTAAATCCCAATGTTCCCGGAATC
>JAYRVL010000773.1:0-3107 GCA_041918575.1 Anaerolineae bacterium
CCTGGCCCGCGTGCTGGCCGCTTTGCCCGCGGATCGCGGCAAGCTCGTGGTGGTAGATGGCGTCTTCAGCATGGGCGGCGACATCGCGCCGCTGCCGGAGTACATCCCGATCTGCCGGCGCTTTGGCGCACGCCTGATGGTGGACGACGCCCATTCTGTCGGCATCCTGGCGCAGGGCCGGGGCACTGCGGCTCACTTTGGCGTCACCCAGGATGTGGACCTCATCATGTGTACCTTCAGTAAGGCCTTTGCCTCGCTGGGCGGTTTCATTGCCGGCGATGAAGAGGTGATCTTTTACATCAAACACGCGGCGCGGCCGTTCATCTTCAGCGCCTCGATGCCGCCCTCGAACACGGCCGCCGCGCTGGCCGCACTCAACATCATCCGTGAAGAACCGGAGCGCTGTGATCGCGTCATCCGCAACGCTGCGCGTGTGCGCGCTGGCCTGACCAGCCTCGGCTTTGACACCGGCCAGAGCGCCACCCCCATCGTGCCGGTCATCATCGGCGATGATATGCTCACCCTGCATGTCTGGAAGGCCCTCTTCGAGGCCGGCGTGTTCGTCAACCCGGTGCTGCCGCCCGCGGTCCCGCCCAATCTGTCGCTCCTGCGCACCAGCTACATGGCGACTCACAACGACGCCCAACTCGATCGGGTGATCGAGACCTTTGCGAAGGTGGGCAAGGCGATGGGGCTGATCTAGCGCATGACCAAACTGGCGTTGGTGACCGGCGCGACCGGTTTTGTCGGCGCGAACCTGGTGGCTGCATTGACACAGGCGGGTTGGCGAGCGCGTGTGCTGCATCGCGCCTCCTCCCGTCTGCACGCACTGGCAGGACTCCCCTTCGAATCGGCGCTGGGCGATATTCTTGATCGCGACTCGGTGCAGCAGGCCATGCAGGGCTGCGAGGTCGTCTTTCATGCGGCCGGCGTGGCCGACTACTGGCGCAGCAGCCGTGAGCGCATGTTCCAGGTCAACGTGGAAGGGACGCGCAACGTGATGGCCGCGGCGCTGGCGGTCGGCGCGCCGCGCGTGGTGCATACCTCGTCCGCGGCCGCGCTCGGCATCCCGCCCCTCCAGCGCCCCGCCACGGAGGCGCAAACCTGGAATGTTCCTCCCGACCGCTTCCCCTACGGCTACAGCAAGCACATGGCCGAGCAGGTGGTGCAGGAATACGTGGCGCAGGGTCTGCCCGCAGTCATCGTCAACCCCACCGTTATCTTGGGGCCGCGCGATGTCAACCTCGGTTCCGACAGCCTGATCGTAGGCGTCTACAAGAAACAGCTGCCCTTCGTGCTGCCGGGCGGGGTCAACGTGATCGGCGTGACCGACGTGGCTGCCGGGCATTTGCTGGCCGCGGCGCATGGCCGCGTGGGCGAGCGCTATCTGCTGGGCGGCCAGAACGTGAGCGTGCCGGCCTTCGCCCGTCTCATCGGCGAGGTGATTGGCGTGCCCGCGCCCACCCTGGTCATGCCCCGCTTCGCAGTGGCGCCGCTGGCTGCGCTGACCGGCCTGGCCAACCGCATTTCACCCTGGCCGCTGCCGGTCACCGCGGATCTGATCCGCCTGGGCGCGCAGCCGTTCTACTTCGACCCGGCGAAGGCGATCCAAGAACTGGGCCTGCCGCAGACGCCGCTGCGCCAGGTGGTGCAAGAGGCATTTGCTTGGCTGCGCGAGCAGGGTTATTTAGGATAGAATGATAGTTTTTTTGGGAGCGTTCAATGATAGAATCTGAAACACTGCGGGTCATCCCGCTGGGGGGCGTAGGCGAAATTGGCAAGAACATGCTCGCCCTCGAATACGATCAAGACATCCTGGTCATAGATGCCGGGCTGATGTTCCCGGACAGTGAAATGCTTGGCGTGGATGTGGTCATCCCTGACATCGAATACCTGGTGGAGCGCAAGGACTGGGTGCGCGGCATCATCCTGACCCACGGCCATGAGGACCACATCGGCGCGCTGCCCTACATCTTGCCAGACCTGCCGGCGCCGGTCTACGCCACTCGCCTGACGCGCGGCCTGGTCGAGGTGAAGCTCAAGGAGGCGCGTCTTAACGCCGTGGAACTGCACACGATTGACCCCAAGGATGTGCTGGAGTTGGGACCGTTCAAAGTGGAGTTCTTCCACGTCTGCCACAGCATCCCCGACGCCGTCGGCCTGGCTGTGACGACGCCGGTGGGCCTGGTAGTGCATGTCACCGACTACAAGTTCGACGCACACCCGGTGGACGGCAAGCTAACCGATTTTGCCAAGCTGAGCGAGTTGGGCGACCGGGGCGTGCTGCTGCTGCTCAGCGATTCGACCAACGCAGAACGCCCTGGCTTCACCCCCTCAGAACGGGAAGTGGGCCTGGCGTTCGACCGCATCTTCGCCCAGGTGACCGGCCGCGTGATTGTGGCCACCTTTGCGTCCAACATCTCACGCGTGCAGCAGGTGATCACCACCGCGCGGCGCTACAACCGCCGCGTGGGCACGGTGGGACGCAGCATGGTCAATAATGTGAAAATGGCGGCGCTATTGGGCTACCTGGACGTGACCGCCGATGAGCTGCTCAGCACGGACCAGATCAACAATCTGCCGGCCAACCAGGTGGCGGTTGTTTGCACCGGCAGCCAGGGCGAGCCGACGTCCGCGCTGGTGCGCATGGCGATGGACGAACATCGCAACATCAAGATTCGCACCGGGGACACGGTCATCATCTCGGCCACGCCCATTCCCGGCAACGAAGTCCTGGTCAACCGGACGATTAACAATCTGTTTCGCCTGGGCGCTGATGTGCATTATTCGGACCTGGGCGATGTGCATGTGTCGGGACACGGCAGCCAGGAGGACTACAAGCTCCTGTTCAGCCTGACGCGGCCGCGCTTCTTTGTGCCCATTCACGGCGAGTACCGCCACCTGGTGCTGCACGCCCGCCTGGCCCTGGAAATGGGCATGGCCCCGGAGAATGTCCAGATCATCGAGAGCGGTCAGGTGCTTGAGGTGCGCGCCGCCGGGTTGACGATCGGCGAGCGCGTGACCGAAGGACATGTCCTGGTGGACGGCGTCACTGTGGGCGAGATCAGCGAAGTGGTGCTGCGCGACCGCCATCATCTGTCGCAGGA
>JAYRVL010000774.1:0-11163 GCA_041918575.1 Anaerolineae bacterium
CAATTGCAGCAGATGTGCGAGTACATCGTAGTAGATACGGGGCCGGCCCTCGACCGCACTACGCTGGTAATGCTCGACATGGCCGATGCGTTGTTGGTGGTGACGACGCCGGAGATTCCTTCCCTGCTGCGTACCAGTCTATTTCTGGAATCGGGGCGCAGTTGGGGTTATTCGGATTCGAAGATGCAGTTGGTTCTCAACCGCGCCAACAACAAGGGGGGCATTCCCCTGGCTGACGTAGAAGCGCACCTGCACACCAAAGTCGCGCTGACCATTCCAGATGATGTGGCCCTGGTGACCTATTCGATCAACCGGGGGGTGCCTTTGGCTATGAGCGACAAGCGCAGCCTGGTGGCGGCGGCCATCATCGAGCAGGCCCGGCGCATCATGGGAGGGGAACCGTCGAAACAGTCAGCGCAGAAAGCGGACGGGCTGCTGGGGCGTTTGTCCAGTCTGCGCATGTTGAGCGCCGGCGTCAGCACGGCCGCGGTTCAATCTGGCGCCAGCAATGTCAACATGCCTGGGTGGAGTGGCAGTAAGTAGGGGAGAAATAACCCATGGTCGTTGCACTGGTACTTGGTATCGCGATTATGATCGCCGTAGTTGCCCTTTTTATCGGCGTGTTCCTGGTGATGGAACCGGATAAGGAGGTGACAACGCGCTTGCTCTCGCTGACATCTCTGACCGGAGAAATCAGTGAGCCTGATGCAGACGAGGGCAAAATTGGCGGTAAATTGAACAAACCGGTAGGCGAGGCGATGAACCGCCTGGGGCTGAGCGGCAACATCGCCCGCCAGTTGGCGCAGGCCAACGCGGCAATCACGCCAAGCGAATACTACATCATTACGGGGGGGCTGATGCTCGGCGCGCTGCTGCTCGGCTGGATGCTCACCCGCATTTTCGCCGTTGGCATGGCTGCAGCGCTTGTCGCCTACATGATCCCCGGCTCGCGGCTCAAGCGCACGCACAGTAAACGTCAGCAAGACTTTACGCATCAACTGCCGGATGTCATCATGATGCTGGTCAGTTCCTTGCGCGCCGGCTATGGCCTGGTGCATGCCATCAATATCGTGGTCAGCGAGATGCCATCGCCCTCTTCGGAGGAATTCGAACGTGTGGTGCAGGAGATTGCGCTTGGTTTTTCCCTTCGGCAGGCGCTCGCTCACATGGTGGAAAGAATCGAGAGCGATGACTTGGGTCTGATGGTGACAGCTATCAACATTCAGCATGAAGTGGGCGGCAATCTTTCGGAGATCTTGGAGACAATCAGCAACACCATTCGTGAGCGCGTACGCATCAAGGGCGAGATCCAGGTCATGACCACACAACAGCGCTACACCGGATATGCCCTGGTCGGCATGCCCTTCATCCTCGCGGTTATTATTTCGGTCATCAATCCCGGTTACATGTCAGAGATGTTTCAGCCCGGTTGGCCGATATTCATCCCGATCGGCGCGCTCATCATGATCTTCATGGGTTTCATCCTGATGCGCAAGATGATTCAGATTGATTTTTAGAGGAGTTTTTCCATGTTATCGAATCCTTTGATCTTGAGTATCATGGTTGGTTTGGGCGCCGGTTTGTTTCTGTACGGCATTTACCGCCTGCGCCAGCCGGCCGAGCTGCGCCGGCGTGTGCAGTCCGCCTTCGAAGGCCCGACGCAGTCCTACGAGCAGATCGAACTGCGAAGCACCTTCAGCGAGCGTGTGCTGCAGCCCCTCTTGCGACGTGTCCTGGCTTCTGCCAGCCGCTTTGCGCCTGCCGGCAACGTCGAACGTGTGAAACATGACCTGGTCATCGCCGGGAACCCGCGCAATCTCACCTTGATTGACTTCATGGGCCTGCGGTTGGTGGCGGGTCTGGTCGCGGCGGTCATCGCCTTTGTCATCCTTTCGATGCGCGGCATGAACGGCGTATCAGCCATCCTGTTTGCGTCTGCCGGTGGTATTCTGGGCACCTATCTGCCCAACTATTGGCTGAAACGAACCATCAAGACGCGGCAGCGCGAGATCACACGCGCGCTGCCCGACGCCCTGGACATGCTTTCGATCTGTGTGGACGCCGGGCTGGGCTTCGACGCCGCCCTGCTCAAGGTAGGTCAACGCTGGCACAACGCCCTGGCCCTGGAATTCGGCCGCGTGATTGGCGAAATTCGCATGGGCGCTCGCCGCGCTGAGGCCCTACGCAACCTGGCCACGCGCACCGAGGTGCCTGAAGTTTCAAGCTTTGTGGCGGTCTTGGTGCAGGCTGACAGCCTGGGCGTCTCTATCACCGACGTGCTGCACGCGCAGTCTGAACAGATGCGCATGCGACGGCGCCAATGGGGTGAGGAACAGGCACGTAAGGCGCCCCTCAAGATGCTCATCCCGCTCGTCTTGTGCATCTTTCCTGCCTTGTTTGCCGTGATTCTCGGCCCTGCCGTGCCGCGTATCATGCGAGCGTTTGGCAATATGTAACCGAGACCCGCTGCCCATCGAGGCAGCGGGTGGACAGGGAGAACCCATGATGGACAGTAATCAGACCGATTCAGCAACCCTTCAGCATGATCCGCTCTATCAAGAGGCGCTCTTGCATTTGCAACAGGGGCATTGGCCCGAAGCAAGTCAACGCTTCGACACACTCATGCAGCGCTACGCGGGCGTCAATGAGCTGAAATCGCTGCAAGAATATGCGCAGCTCAAGGCTTCTCTCACCCAACGCGGCCCGCGCACCGGGTTAGGTAAGTCCTCGCGACTGCGGGAAATCTTCACCCGTCGCCGCGCCCTGATGCTCTTGCTTCTGTTGGTGCTCGGCGCCTGGTTCGTCTTTTTTCGCGGCTACCTGAAACCCGCAACCGACGTGCGCGCCTCGGCGCTGCGCCTTGACGAACACCTGGTTGCAGCTCGCAACGCCCTTGCCCGTAATGACTATGTCACAGCGCAGCATGAGTTCGAAGCGGCGCTGACTGACGACCCCGAAAACACCGAGGCGCTGCAAGGTCTGAACACCGCGCGCAGTCAGGCCGATCTTGAGGCCACCTATGCGAGAGCGGTCGCCCTGCAGAACGAAGGCAACTGGGAGCAGTCACTTCCTCTCTTGCAACAGATCGCCGCTGCCTCTCCTGGCTTTCGTGATGTGGACGAGATGTTGCAGCGCGCCAATCGCACGCAAGGCGTTGGAGAGCGCTTCACCGCAGCCGAACAAGCGTTTCGCTCACAGGACTGGCAGGCCGCCATCGAAGGCTATGAAGCGGCGCGCAGCCTGGATGTGCGCTACGAGCAAGCTACGGTGACTGAGAATCTCTTTAGCGCCTACATACACCAGGGCGAGGCGATTGTGAGCCGTGGAACCGGCGCCGATGATGCCGAGACCGCCCTCAACTTGTTTCAACAGGCTTTGACCCTCAAGCCGCGTGAGCCTGAGGCCACAGCCCTGCGCGATCAGGCCCAGGTCGTCCTCACCGGTCAATCTGCGTTTCAGAAGGGAGATTGGCGCAGCGCCATTGCCCTCTGGCGGCCCGTGTACGATGAGGCGCCGGGCTACTTGAACGGCGCGCTGGCAGCTCGACTCTACGACGCCTATCTCGAAAGCGGCGCCGCCTATCAGCGGGACCGGAGCTACCTGGATGCGTTGAAGGAGTACACCGCCGCCAGCCAATTATCGGCGCCAGATACCAGTCGTGCGCAGGAACGAGCCAGTGCGGTCGGTTCGATCCTAACGCCCACGCCGACCCCCCCGCCTTCGCCGACGCCAACCGAAGCGCCAGCCACGCCAGCGCCGGCCGGGCCTGTGGAGCCGATCAAACTCACCTCTGCCAGGCTCAAAGGCATGATTGTCTTTCGCAGTATGCGCGCCGAAGGCTCAGGACTCTTTGCCATGCGTCCTGACGGCAAAGGCGTCATGCCCGTGGTGGATGAGCAAGGCGCCTATGAGGTGGTGGGCGTCAACGGCGACAGCCTGACTACAAATTATCACAGCACCGGCTTCGAACAGCTCGAAACCCTGGACACCTGGACGCCCGACCGGCGCCTGCGCGCTTATGTCGAGGGCAGCAAAACCAACAAAGCGATCACAGCCCTCTATCTGTGGCACTACGACATTCCGCAGAACTGGGATAACGTCCGCACCCAGGTGCTTGACAACACTGCCACCAACTATAATCCTGTCCTGACACCCGATGGATTGGTCATCATCTTTGTGTCCCAAAAGGATGGCGATGACGAAATCTGGCGAATCAACAGCGATGGTTCCGGTTTGCGTCAGCTCACGCACAACGACTGGGAATGGGACAAACACCCTTCGCTCTCTCCTGATGGCAAATGGATCGTTTTCTGGTCCAATCGTGGCCCCACAGGGAATGGGCAACTCTTGATTATGGATTTGGAGGGCAAGAACGTGCGCACCATCAGCCGCAGCGCCGATTATGACTGGGACCCGGTTTGGGTCAAGTAGCATACGGCATCGCGTGTATTGTGTGAAGGTCCGGCCCGCCTGATGCAGGCGTCGCCCGACTGACTGCCAGGAGGAAATCATGTCATTATTGAATCGAAACAACAACCGGCCGCCGCCGCTCCCGCCGCCGCCCATCGAACGTCCCAAGCTCAATCGGATTGACCGCCCGATCGGCAATCCGATTGCCCCTCTGCCGTCGCCGAATACGCCGGCGCCGCGCCCCAGCGCGCCGTCGTCGGCTGCTGATGGCGCCAGCCTGGAACCGTACTTGATGGTGAAAGACCAGGTTCAACGCCGGCTGCTGATGGAGATGACGCCGGGGATGAACCTGGCCACGCCTGACGAAGCACGGCGGGTGATCGAACCGATCTTCACGCAGGTGCTTTCTGAAGAGAATGTCGTTCTCAACCGACAGGAACGCCTCAATTTGTTCGAGTCCATCCTGGCCGAGATCATTGGCTATGGGCCGATCCAGCCGCTGCTGGATGATGACTCGATCACCGAAATCATGGTAAACGGCCCCAAGCAGGTGTACATCGAGCGCAAAGGCAAGCTGACGCTTAGCAATGTAACCTTTGCCGACAACGATCATGTCTTGCGCATCATCGAACGCATCGTGACGCCGCTGGGTCGGCGCATTGACGAAGCATCACCGATGGTGGACGCACGCTTGCCCGATGGCTCACGCGTCAACGCCGTCATTCCGCCCCTGTCCTTGAATGGGCCATGCTTGACCATTCGAAAGTTCTCCAAAATTCCGTTCACCGCCGAGGACATGCTGCGCTTTGGCACATTTACCCCCGAATTCGTGGAGTTTGCCCACGCCGCCGTGGAAGCCCGACTGAACATCATCGTCTCCGGCGGCACCGGCTCAGGCAAAACCACCGCGCTCAACATCCTCTCGGCGTTCATTCCGACGGACGAGCGCATCGTCACCATCGAAGACTCGGCCGAGCTGCAGCTAAAGCAGGAACATGTGGTGCGCCTGGAGTCGCGCCCGGCCAACATCGAAGGCAAGGGGCGGATCAGCATTCGCGACCTGGTCATCAACGCCCTGCGCATGCGCCCTGAGCGGATTGTAGTCGGCGAAGTGCGCGGCGGCGAAGCATTGGACATGCTGCAGGCCATGAACACCGGCCATGACGGCTCCATGACCACCGCACACTCCAATGGCCCGCGTGATACTATCTCACGTATCGAGACCATGGTGTTGATGGCCGGCATGGATTTGCCCCTGCGTGCCATTCGTCAGCAAGTGGCCTCGGCCATTGACCTGGTGATTCACCTGGATCGTCTGCGTGACGGCTCACGCAAGGTGACGCGCGTCTCCGAAGTCATCGGCATGGAAGGCGACACCGTGTTGATGCAAGATGTATTTGCCTTCCAGCAGCGAGGCATGGATGGCGACAAGATTCTGGGGCGCCTCGACGCCACGGGTCTGCGACCCAAAGTGTATGAAAAGATCGAAGCCGCTGGTCTGCACCTGTCGCCTTCTGTCTTTGGTCTTTCCAGCCCCAACACCACCCCCTCCCTGCGGCGTCACTAACCAGGCCAGGTAGATGCTGGTCGGAGAGAAATCATGAAAGCAGACACAGTTCATAGAGTTTACAATGTCACCAGGCAGACATGGCTGACCGAACGAACCGAAATCGCCGAGACCTTCTGGACTCGGCTGCGCGGTTTGATTGGTCACGCGCCCTTGCGCCCCGGTGAAGCCATGTTGATTCGTCCCTGCAAAGGCGTCCATTGTTGGTTCATGGGGTTTCCATTGGACATCATCTTTGTAGATCCAACTTGGCGTGTTGTGTCCATCGCACACGACATGCAACCCTGGGCGGTGGGCAGGCCAATCAAAGCGGCATCCTTCGTAATCGAAATGGCCTCAGGTGAAGCAAAGCGCACGCAAACGATGGTGGGTGACCAATTGCAAGCGCATGCCGCCTGATCGCCCACCAAAAGGAAGTGGGTAGCGATCATGACACATAAAATCTTGGCAGTTGACGACGATCGCGATCTTTTGCGCATGATGGTGCTCGTTCTGCAAAACGCCGGCTACGAGGTTCTGCCGGCGCGCAGCGGCAGCGAGGCCCTCACCATGCTGGGCAGCCAGACGCCGGACATCGTGATCCTGGATGTGATGATGCCGGGCGTCAGCGGCTATGACCTTGTGCGCTGGCTGCGCGCCAATCCTGCTACGGCCACCGTACCGATCATCATGTTGACAGCCAAGGCCCTCCAGCAGGATAAGGCCTTCGGCTTCGAAGCCGGCGCCGATGACTATCTGACCAAACCGGTCAGTCATTCCGAACTGCTGATGCGGATCAAGTCGCTCTTGCGCCGCGCCACTGTCATGCCGACAGCCGTTGGCTCCACATCGCACTTCATTGGCTTCTTGGGCGCCAAGGGCGGCGTTGGCACCACCACCCTGGCGATCAATACGGCGTCTGTGCTTCTGTCCGAAGATCACCAGGTCATCCTGGTGGATTTGCAGCCGATCAACAGCGCCCTGATTACCCTCAACTTGAACGCGCCGCCGCTGCCAGCCAACATGACCAACGGTAACGGCAACCTGTTGGCGGACGCTGAGGCCCTGCAGGGCTTCATGGTGCAGCACAGCAACGGCCTGCGCGTGCTCTCCTTGCCTTCGCATTGGCATTACAACGGCGCACTGCTGCCTGCTGAGCAGCTCGACGCCCTCTTTCGGACCGTTACCTCCCTGGCGCCATTCGTCCTGGTGGACATTGGCTGTGGGTTGACGCCCCTGACCCGCCGCGCCTTAGCCTTCGTAGACCGGTTGATCGTGGTCACCGAGCCTGATCGCCCCTCGTTGGAGCTAACTCGCAGTATGCTCAGCGAGCTGCGGCCTTCGCTCAACAGAAATTATGCCCAGGTTGGCCTGGTCAGCGTCAATCGGTCGGGCGGCGGGCAGTCGCGATCACCGGCCGACATGGAACGCATGCTGGGAAGTCCACTTCTCGGTGTGATCACCCCGGCCAGCGAAGTTTGTTTTCAGGCCAGTCAACACGGCCTACCTGTGGTGACTGCCTATCCGAGCAGTATCATTGCCGAACAAATTCGCACCATCGTTGCTCGGCTGCAATAATCTCAGCCGTCAGACCGAACGTTCGATTGAAGTATGATGGACCTATATTTATCCTGATTGACGCCATAAAATAAAGAAGGGTCGGGTATTTGCCCGGCCCTTCTTTTTTTGCTTCACTATCCTTCACTATCCTTCACTATCCTTCACTATCCTTCACTATCCTCGATTCTGAGGGTCGTTTTCTCGAAATCTTGCTTATTCCCTGCCATCATTCCGCCTCCAGCCACTTGGCTACATTCTCTGTGATCCGCTCTTCCAGTTTCTCATTCTGCTCCTCCAGCCGCCTGCGTGCGAGGGCGATGGCTTTGTGGAGCTTTGCTTGTAGAAGTTCCTTGGGCGGCAGTTCCATCAGATATTCGGCGACATGGATTCCAGCGCCGTCCAACTCCAGCAGCTCGACCTGCTCCTGCTGCTTGCCGGCGCAGAGGATCATGCCGATGGGCGCGTTCTCTCCTTCGTGGCGCTCATGTTTGTCCAGCCAGCGCAAATAGAGTTCCATCTGTCCTTTGTGCTCAGGGCGAAACTTGTCGAGTTTGAGTTCGATCACCACCAAACGGCGTAAGCGTCGATGGAAGAAGAGCAGGTCCATATAGAAATCGTCGCCATCCACGCTGATGCGCTTTTGGCGTTCGAGGAAGGCGAAGCCAACGCCCAGTTCCAGAATAAAGGCTTCCATCTCGCGCAGGATGGCCGCTTCCAGGTCTTTTTCGGCAAAAGTGTCTTTGAGGCCGAGAAAATCCAGCAGATAGGGATCGCGAAATACCAGGTCGGGGGTGAGCCGGTCGGTCTCTCGCAGCGCCGCCAGCTCCTGTTCGATGAGTATCTCCGGCTTTTTCGACAGGACGGTGCGCTCGTAGAGCATGGAACCGATCTTCTTCTCCAGCGTCCTTGTTGACCATCCTTCAATCCGGCACATCTCGGCGTAGAAGTCGCGTTTGAGCTGGTCGTTCATGCCGATGAGCAGGCGAAAATGACTCCAGCTCAATTTTGTACACAGCGCGTGCAAAATCGTCTCGTCGGGAAAGGATTCAACGAACTTCACCATGTAAGCCAGGTTGCGTTCGTTCCATCCCCGGCCGTACTCGGTAGTCAATTTTGCCGACACTGTCGGCAAAATCCGGCGGCCGTACTCAGCCCGCTCGCCTTTGAGGATCTCCTCATTGATTCGCTTGCCCACGCGCCAGTAGAGCATGGTCAGGGCGGCATTGACTGTGGCAGCGACGCCCTGCCGAGTCTCCTCGATCATCCCGCGCAGGTCATCCAGAAGCAGAGGCGCCGCTACGGGCGGCACAGGTTCCATTTTCACCAGGTCATGTTTTTTGCTCGCCATCACTTCCCCTCCAATCACTTGCCCACATCCTCCGCGATCCGTTCTTCCAACTCCTGAGCCTCAGTGTTGAGGGGTTTCCAGTCCCTCATTTTGCGTAACTGCTCAGCCAGGCAGTGAGAATGGTCTCGATAGCGCCCGCAGCGCCCCCCTGCCCCCCAATCCTGGGGGGAAAAGCATTCGGCTCCCTCACGGTTGGGGGGCAGGGGGGCCGCCTGAGCAGTTACGTGAAAATGGTAGAAAATACGACCAAGTGAAACCATGTCACTTGGTCGTATGATGACCCGCCAGGGACTCGAACCCTAAACCCAATGATTAAGAGTCATTTGCTCTGCCAATTGAGCTAGCGGGCCACGACGAGCCAGATTTTACCATACGGACAGAGCCTGCGCAAATTTTCTCCAGGTTTACGACAACCGATCGGCCGCGATGCGCGTGCAGGAATTCCAAATAAGGTCAAAATAAGGTCAAATGTAGGCGTTGATCGGACCTGGATTGGAGGCTTCAACCGGTTTCTTAGCCAGCAAAGCCGCAAACTGCACCGGCTAAAGCCTCGATTCCGGTCACATTTGGAATTCCTGATGACTTTGACGGGTTCAGGCGCCTATGGTATGATTGCGCTTGCCTCAAGGACTCCCAATCATAATAGAATACGACAATCTGTTTGCTTTTCGCTGCATGGAGGGAAGACTATGCGGAACATTCGTCTTGTTTCTTTGTTGTTAGTGGCGGCGCTGCTCCTGGCGGCCTGCGGCGCCCAGGTGGCGACGCAACCTGCACCGGCGCCCGTCGGCCTGAGCGGAAAGATCGCCATCGGCGCGGTTTGGTCGCTGACCGGCGCGGCCGCGATCTATGGCCCTTCGCAAAAGCAGGCGGCCGAGATGGCGGTGGAGGAGATCAACAAGGCCGGGCTGCTCGGCAAGGCTACGATCGAACTAATTACCGAAGATGACCGTTCGACCAAAGAAGGCGCCATCGCCGCGTTCGAAAAGCTGATCAACCAGGACAAAGTCGTTGCCATCTTCGGGCCGACTCTCTCCAACTCGGCCAAAGCGGCAGACCCCATGGCCCAGGAGAAGAAGGTCGTCGTGCTGGCGACCTCCAATACCGCGGCCGGGATCGTCGAAATCGGCGATTTCATCTTCCGCGACAGCCTGCCCGAAGCGGCCGTGATCCCCAACACGATCAAGGTGACAAAGGCCGGCTTGGGCTACAAGAAGGTGGCCGTTCTCTACGGCGACGACGACGCGTTCACCAAGAGCGGCTATGATGTATTCAAAGCGGCCCTGGACGCCGAAGGGATCGAGATCTTGACCACCGAAACGTTCAAGAAGGGCGATACCGACTTCTCGGCGCAGTTGACCAAGATCAAGGCCCTGAATCCCGAAGCCATCGTGGTTTCGGCGCTGGCCGAAGAAGCGGCGGGCATCATGTCGCAGGGCCGACAGCTCGGCATTCCCGACAGCGTTCACTTCATTGGCGGCAACGGTTTCAACTCGCCCAAGCTGGCGCAATTGGCCGGCGCGGCCGCGGAGGGCGCCATCTCCGGCGCAGCCTGGTTCATCAACTCCAATGCGCCCGGCAACCAGGATTTCGTCAAGGCCTACAACGCCAAGTACGGCGCCAATCCTGACCAGTTCGCTGCCCAGGCCTACGCCGCGGTCTACATCATGGCCGGGGCCATCCAGCGCGCGGGCAAGGCGGAAGGGCAAGCCATTCGCGACGCCCTGGCGCAGGTGAAGGACGCAGACACCGTGCTCGGCAAGTTCTCCTTTGCGGCCAGCCGCGACCCTGTGCATACCCCGATCGTACAGATCGTCAAGAACGGCAAATTCGAGCTGTATCAGTAGGGCAAACCAGGCGCACGGCGCTCATCATGGAACAACTCCCACAGCAGCTCATCAACGGTATCTGGCAAGGGGCGGCCCTGGCGCTGTTCGCCATGGGCTACACCCTGGTCTTTGGGGTGCTCGATATCGTCAACCTGGCCCACGGCGCAAACTACATGTGGGGCGCGTTCTTCGCGTTCCTCTGTGTCACGCAGATGGGCTGGCCGCTGTGGGCCTCCATTCCCCTCGCCGTCGTCGGCGCCGGCCTGCTGGCGATTCTGCTCGATCGCCTGGCATTCAAACCACTGCGCAGCCTGACGATGGGCAGCCTGGTGCTTTGGGCCGGCTTCATCCTTTTGCTGCTCGGCATCATCGGCGCCTGGCCCCCCGCCTGGAAGATCACCCTGCTCGGCGCCGGCGCGGCGTTGACATTGGCCGGCATGGCGCTTGACTACCGCGCCATCCGGCCGCTG
>JAYRVL010000775.1:0-4296 GCA_041918575.1 Anaerolineae bacterium
CTCGGTGGTGCCGTTTGCCGGGCCGCTGCGGCGCCGCTATAATGACTGCGTATCCCCCCGGCTGGACGCCGTCTGAAGGAGGGGCATTGACATGAAGATTTTGTTCATCGGGGGCAGTGGGCTGATCAGCTCGGCCTGCTCAGAACTGGCCGCAGCGCAGGGCATGGAGTTGTTCATCATGAATCGGGGCCTTTCTGACCGGTATCCCTTGCCTGCAAGTGCGATTCATTGGCAGGCCGATATCCGTCAGACGCCCGAAGCAGCCGCTCGTCTGTTACAGGGCCATTTCTTCGATGCGGTGGTGGATTGGGTTGCGTATGGCGTCGCTGACGTCGAACAGGACATCCACCTGTTTCGGGAGAAGACTCGCCAGTTCATCTTCATCAGCTCCGCCAGCGCCTACCAGAAGCCGCCAAGCCACTACCTGATCCGAGAAGACACGCCGCTTGCCAACCCTTTCTGGGATTACTCGCGTCACAAAATCGCCTGCGAAGAACATCTACTGGCGGCCTATCGTACGGAGGGGTTCCCCGTCACCATCGTGCGTCCCTCCCTCACCTATGGCCCGACTCAGATACCGATGTGCGTGGGAAGCTGGCAGCACCCGTGGACCGTGATGGACCGTATG
Organism: Anaerolineae bacterium; assembly: GCA_041918575.1. GTDB lineage: Bacteria > Chloroflexota > Anaerolineae > SSC4 > Amarolineaceae > Amarolinea. The sequence continues at coordinate 629 of JAYRVL010000775.1, forward strand.
CGCCGGGGACAGAAGGTCATCGTGCCCGGCGATGGCGCTTCGCTGTGGGTCGTCACCTGGAATGGCGATTTCGCCAAAGGCCTGATTGGGCTGTTGGGTCGCGAGCAGGCCATCGGCCACGCTTTTCACATCACCGCGGACGAAGTCCTGACCTGGGATCAGATCACCGTGCAGGCCGGTCATGCCCTGGGCGTAGAGCCAGACATCATCCACATCCCGTCAGACCTGATCGCCGCCTACTGGCCGCACACCATCGGCAGCCTGCTCGGCGACAAAGCGCGCAGCGTGGTTTTCGACAACAGCAAGATCAAACGCTTCGTGCCTGACTTCGTCGCCGCTGTACCCTGGCAAGAGGGGGTGCGACGCGCCATCGCCTGGTTCCAGGCCGATGCTGCACGCCAAACCATTGATCATGAGGCCAACCGGCTGTGGGACACAATCATCCAGGCCTATCTGCGGGCATTCCCTCTATCTGCCGGATGAATTCGGGCCAAAGCGCAAACAAAGAGAGCGTGTCGCGTTGGCGGCACGCTCTCAGAACGATCTCGAACGCAGCGAATTCGTCGGTTGAACGTTTAGCGCTTCGTGTACTGCTTGGCGCGGCGGGCCTTGGTCAAGCCAGGCTTCTTGCGCTCCACAGCACGAGCATCGCGCGTCAGGAAGCCAAACTTGCGCAGGGTGGTCCTCAAAGCCTCATCGGCCTCCACCAGGGCACGCGCCACGCCCATGATGACCGCATCGGTCTGCCCAGACGAGCCGCCGCCGGTCACGTGGACTGAAACATTGTACTGACTCTGCGCCTCAGCCACACTCAATGGGCGCATCATCTTGATGCGATCAGTCTCGCGCGGGAAATAATCCACGAAGGGGCGTTCGTTGACCACAATACTGCCGGTCCCCGGATACAGCCGCACCCGTGCCGTCGAAGTCTTGCGGCGTCCAATGCCCTCGTAATAACGAACTGTAGCCATTCTTTGTTCTCCTCGACTATGCGGTGCCCTTACTCTTGCGGCACTTCCAGCACCTTGGGCTGTTGGGCCTGGTGCGGGTGTTCGTTGCCAGCGTAGACCTTCATTTTTTTCAACATCTGCCGTCCCAGTTTTGTGCTGGGCAGCATTCCGCGCACCGCCGACTCGATCACACGGTCTGGGTGATCCGACATTTGATTGCGCAAAGAAACCTTCTTGAAGCCACCATGATACATGGAGTGGCGGTAGTAGAACTTCTGGTCGAGCTTGCGCCCCGTCACCTGAATTTTGTCAGCATTGAGGACAATGACATAGTCTCCCATGTCCATGTGGGGTGTATACGTGGGTTTATGCTTGCCATGCAGAACAATGGCGATTTGACTAGCCAGTCGCCCCAGGTTCTTCCCGGCAGCGTCCACCACGTACCATTCTCGTTGAATCTCTGATGCTTTTGGCGAAAAAGTCTTCACTTCTACTTCTCCTCGAATCCATCTAGCCCTATGCACGGCCTCACGCGCCATCGCAACCAGGGCTAGCGTCGCAAATCGCCGGACATTCCCACTTCGTTCAATAACGAACCTGCACCAGGCATAGGCCGCAGGCCGGAGCTGCCGCCGGGGCCAGGCGGCGTTCAGCCGCCAACAGCATTTCCTGCACATTGGTCGGTTTCTTGTCGCCTCGCCCCACGGCCAACAAGGCAGCCGTGACGGTGCGCACCATGGTGCGTAGAAAGGCGTTTGCTTCGATGTCGAAGCGATACCAGGCCCCATCCTCATCCTCCGTCGAACGCCACTGGGCCTGCATCACTTCGCGTCGTGTGTTGCCGCGCCCGGAACTTTCTTCCGGGTCAACGCCAAACGTAGCGAAATCATGCCAGCCAACCAGGTGCGCTGCGGCTGCATTCATGGCGGCCACGTCAAGCGGCTGCCTGACATGATGAGCAAAACGCGCTCGCAGCGGCGAGCGCACCGGCCCCACCCAGACCGTGTAACGGTAAAGACGGCTGCATGCGCTGAATCGCGGATGAAAACCAGGCGCTGCCAGCGCCAACTCACGCACTGCCACGGCAGCGGGCAGGACAGCATTGAACGCCCGTTCCAGATCAGCCGCCGGATGGCGCCAGGCGCTGCGAAAACCGATCACCTGGCCGCGGGCGTGAACCCCGGCATCGGTGCGGCCAGCGCCGTTCACCCGAATCGTCTCACCGCAGACTTGTGCAAGTGCTATTTCTAAAGTGCCTTGCACGGTTGGCCTTCCCGTTTGAATCTGCCAACCGGCATAATCGGTTCCATCATACTCCACGGTCGCTCGGTAGGCGGGCCGCTGATCGTTAGACGGTTGTGTCATGATTTCCGCAGACACGCGTTTCTCGGGGCGTCGGTTTCCTGGGGGAAGCCCGGCCACAACGGGTTACTCCTGCACCAACTCGATCAAGGCCATCTCGGCGCCATCGCCTTGCCGCATTCCCAGTTTGTACAGACGAGTATAGCCGCCGGGGCGCGCCTCGTAGCGCGGCGCGATTTCATCGAACAGCTTCTTCGCCACATCAACCCCATTGACACGCGCCGCAACCAACCGGCGAGCATGCACCTTATTGCCATCGGCGCGCAGTCCATTCTTGGCAATGGTAATCAACTTCTCCGCATCCGATCGAATGGCCCGCGCCTTGGCCTCGGTCGTCTGAATACGACCATGCAAGAACAACTGACTGATCAGGTTGCGAAGAAGCGCGCGACGCTGGGCATCGTTTCGTCCTAATTTATAACCGCTTATTTGGTGTCGCATTTCATCCTCGTGCGTATCATCGCCGATCTGATCCGAGGCGCCCCGAGGCGTCTGAGACCAGGTGCTCCTTACCCAGCGGCAAGGGCCGGCTCTTCGACATTACTCTCATCATCCGTTTCAATCACAGGTTCGCCAGACGACTGCCGCTCGAAATGAATGGCAGACAAAAAGCCCTTCACTTCCAGGCGTTCCAGCAGCTCATCGAGCGATTTGCGACCAAAGTTGCGAATCGCCAGCACTTCTTCTTCGCCCTGCTGCAGCCGTTCCAGCACCTCGCCGACCTTCGTAATCCCCGCGCGTTTCAGGCAGTTGTAGGCCCGCACCGACAAATCGAGGTCTTCGATAGGCGCTTCGTAGATTCGATCAGGAATGCCCTCTTCCGCTTTCTTAGGCATGTCCGCAATCGCGGCATCAACCCCGACGATCAATGAAAAGTGCTGCACCAGGATGCGCGCACTCTCACCCAGTGCGGCTTTCGGCGTGATCGTGCCATCTGTCCAGACTTCAATCATCAGTTTATCGTAGTCAGTCTGCTGACCTACGCGCGTGCGCTCAACGGTGTAGTTCGACTTACGCACAGGGCCGAAGATGGCATCTACCGGAATGTCACCCAGCGGAAGCTTCGAGCGTTCCTCAGACGGTGAGTAGCCCTTGCCGCGCTGAACCACCATTTCAATATCCAAGTCCGCTTCGTCGGAGTCGGCCGTGAACAGATACAACTCCGGATTGACCACCTCAACGCCCACAGGGCACACCAGGTCGCCTGCGGTGATGACGCCTTCGCCGGTCACCTCCACATGCAGACGCTGCGGCTCATCGGTCTCACACTTCAGGCGAATCTGCTTCACATTCAGCAGCAGCGCCGTCATATCCTCGCGCACATGAGGGACATACTGGAACTCATGATGCACCTTA
>JAYRVL010000776.1:0-3449 GCA_041918575.1 Anaerolineae bacterium
ACAGCCCAGGCGCGCCGCTTCGAAGGGGATGGAGCCGCCGCCGCAGAACGCATCGCCCACGCGTGGCCGGTGACCGAAGCGCCGGCGCCCCAATTCCTCGATCAGTTCCGGCAGGCTGAAAACCTTGACGCCCAGGTGGCCGTTGATCTCGGCCCACGCGTCCAGCGATGGCCCATCAACCTGCTCTGGCCGGCGGCAGTACTCAAGCTTCTCCGCGTAGGGCAACCGCTCGAAGGCCAGCCGTTGCAGATCGTCGCGTTCGTCGCGGGAGAGAATGCGCAGCCTCACCCCCCGGCCCCCCTCTCCTCCGCAGAGGAGAGGGGGGTGAGGTGTACGAACGGGGCCTGCACGCTGCGCGGCAGGGGCGCCAGCTCTTGCAGCAGCCGGTCGGCCGGGACCGGTTTGGACTTGCGCCGCCGCAGCCCCGCGTCGTCCATGGTCAGCAGCTTGAGGAAGATTTCCCGGTCGCGGCTCGGGTCATCCGTCGCGGGCAGCAGCAGTCCCAGCAGAGCGGCGCGCACCAGGATCAACGGTTTGCGGCCCCACCACTTGCCCAGCCCAGTCAGGGTCTGACTCTGTTTGGCCGTGCGTTCTTTGTAGCTCTCCATCGAGATCTTGGCGACGGGGAACTGCGTCTCGATGAAGCAGGGCGCGTTGGCCAGGGGTGGGGCAGCAGATGGAAGCGTGGACATGAGGTTTGTCACTCGTCCCGGCTTGCTTCGCGGCGTGCAACAGCTTTGACCGACTGTCGGGCTTGTCTTCGCTCGGCACGTTCGATCTCCTCCAGAACCTTCAGGTTGAGTTCATACAGCGTCAGATCGGGGTAGCGTCGCCGGAGACGGCCGCGGATGGCGCCGACGACCCATTCACGCGCCGCCAGCATCGCCTGCAGACGCTCACCGGGTGACAGTCGCCCGCGCAAGCGCATGAATTGATGATCTATCGGGTCAAAGCGATATCTCTGTACGTCCATCTTGATACCATCCCTTCATTCGCATTCCAAACCCGCCAGGTCTCTCTGATGCTCGTCCGCCCCGATTCGATACGCCACGTTTGGGTCGTTGGGAGAGCCAGTCAATTGAAGGCGGCCTTCCTCCACCACCACGCTTCACGGCCATCGGCGTCCCCCTCGCTAACGCGCAGCGCCTCGGCGCCGGCGCCGGCGCTGATCTCGGCAAACTCGCTGGCCTCGCCGGCATAGAAGCGATAGCCTTCCGCGGCCAGGCGCGTTCGTTCGAAGTGTTCGCGGTAGTAGCGCTCGCGTTCTTCGTTCAGCCCTTCCAACAGTTCCTTGACCGACACCCCCTCTGCCCGCAGGATGTCCGCCACCTTGTCACCCAGGGCCGCGACGCGCGAACTCTTCGGGCTGATCATGAGGACCCCCTCGCCGAGGTCCCTGACTGAGAAGACGTCGCCTGTGCGCAGGCTGTATTTGCGGCGCAGGCTCATCGGCAGGGTGATGACACCCTTGTCGCGCAGTTGGATCGTGGCTTCGTTCATGGCATTCCTCTCCTGACAGAATTTCTGCTTTTCTGCTATTGCATCATATTGTAGCAGCAGCAGACGCGCGAGTCAAGAGCTTCCTACACATGATTGGCAGTTCCAAATGTGGCCGGGTTTTTGACCACAGAGACACGGAGGACACAGAGAACAAAAATATCTCCGTGTCCTCCGTGCTTCAGTGGTAAGATTTGAACCACAGAGATCACAGCGAACACAGAGAGGCTGCCAATTTGCGTTTGATCTGCCGTTTCTTTGTGTTCTCTGTATTCCCGGGTGGTTGAATGTGTGTCACATTTGGAATTCCTGATTCGGCGATCTCTCACTTGACAAGGAGACCAGGATCTGATATAAGTAAGACAACCACCCCGGAGATAGCATCTCCGGCCCGACGCTTCACCGTAAGGTGGGGCGTCTCTTTGTAAGCTGAGGTTGTGATGGAACGCGTCGTCGCCTACATTGATGGGTTCAACCTGTACTACGGTTTGCGCGAGAAAGGATGGCAGCGATTCTACTGGCTCAACGTCGACGCGATGGTTCAGCACTCGCTGAGGTCCGAACAGACCCTGATTGACATCAAGTACTTCACTTCTATCGTGAAGCATCCCGACGATCGGCGGAGGCGGCAGGCCGTATTCCTGGACGCGCTGCGCACCCTCGCAGATATTTCCATCTACTTCGGCCATTTCCTCTCTGACATCGTCGTATGTCGGAACTGCGGTCACACGTACGAAACCTATCATGAGAAGATGACCGATGTCAACATCTCGGTCGAGCTGCTGTCCGATGCCTATCAGAATCGGTTTGACGCGGCGCTGTTGGTAACCGCCGATAGCGATTTGGTTGGCCCCATCCGCGAAGTTCGACGCTTGTTTCCCCAAAAACGCGTGGTCGTTGCGTTTCCCCCGGCCCGTGCATCCAAGGCGTTGATGCAAGTTGCCAGCGGGTATATCCACATTGGGCGTGCTACCCTTGCCGAAAGCCAGTTCCCCGACGAGATAGCGACACAGAGCGGATTCGTCCTGCGCCGCCCGGCGCAGTGGAGATAACCGCGCGAGCTACTGCTTCACTTCTCCCGCCTTCAGCGCGGTCTTGACCTCTTCCACCCAGTCCAGCAGCCCCTGGCCCATCGCCCATGCTGGCGTTTCCAGGTCGCGGCGCGCCGGGCATCCACCTGCATCGCCTCGACCTTATCCCGGCTCACCGGGATGCTCTCGACCGCGGAGTTCATCCGCACGGGTTCGAGTGTGAGTGCGCTGCGATGGGTCTCCTTCTCGAAATCGCTCAGGACGCGTAACTGCTCAGCCAAGCAGTGAGAATGGTCTCGATAGCGCCCGGAGTGCCCCCCTGCCCCCCAATCTTGGGGGAGCCGAATGCTTTTTCCCCCACGGTTGGGGGGCAGGGGGGCCGCCTGAGCAGATACCAGGACGCTGCCCAACTGGCTGCTGCCGCCCACTGCGGCATCGGGGCCCTGGAACTGGCTGCCAGGAGCGCGCCGGGGAAAGTTCGCGCACAGGGCGCTGCTGCAACCTTCACAGATCGCCCACAAGCAGGCCGATCCGTTCGCGGCCGCGCCACCAGGGCCAGTCGCTGCGGGCATCGAAGAAGAGGCAGAACCGGCCCTCAGCGCGGCGCCAGCGCACATCCAGCGCATAGACGCAGCAGCATTCAATTGTCATTCTTTCGATTCGATGCTACAATTCCGCAGCTTGTAGATTTGGCTGCTTGATCGAGGAAGGCCGATGACCACACCGTTTCTCCGTCAACTTACGTTGCGCAACCTGCTTTCATTTGGACCAAAAACTGAGCCATTCCAGCTCGGCTCGCTCAATGTGTTGATCGGGCCAAACGGCTCAGGCAAGTCCAACTTCATCGAGGCCCTTTCGCTGCTGCGCGCCAGTGCGCGCGATCTGCGCAGCGGCCTGGAAGGAGGCGTCAGCGATTGGATA
>JAYRVL010000777.1:0-11839 GCA_041918575.1 Anaerolineae bacterium
GAGGTGCTGGCGCGCGCGGACGGAGGCCCCATCGAGAATGACAACGACCTGGCGGTCGAGCGCCTGATCGCCGGGATCGAGATCATCTGCGACCGGAAAGTCTTTCCCGAGAGCGTCGGCAACCGCGTCGATCGGTTCCAGAACGCCGTCTGCTTCGTGACCCTCGACCTGCCCTTCCCCAGCCGGACGCAAAGTCCGGACTGGCGTGCTGTCCCATTGACTGTACTGGGTTTTCAGACTATCACCCTGGCAGCCGAGGTGAACTCGGCAGGCGACGGGGTCATCCACTGGCAGCCCGCAGAGCAAACACGCCAATGGTTGAGGAATTCATTGTTTAGTGCGATGGAAAGCAACACCCACGGCCAGGTTGATACTGTGCTGGCGCGGCTCACCCTGAAGGGCAACTTCATCTGGTCGCGTGACACCAATCCGGAGAAGCCCGAGATCTACCTTGACGGAAACACCTTCGGTGCGTTCGTCAATGGCCGCACGGCGGCCAGACTGCCCCGCGGCGACGGGCGTCGCGGCGGGGATTTCGAAATGTGGTTCTGGCTGCGGCAGGGATAGCATGACGACTACCTGATCTGGGGGCGTCGCCACGCACTGGCACTTATTGACGCCTGAGCGCGACCTGGCCCTTACGATGACCACGTTCCACGAGGAATGTCGTCGCTGCGGCTACGCCTCTTGCGTCATCGTCGCGTCCATCAATCCTTCCCGCACTGCGTAGAGCGCAGCCTGGGTGCGGCTGGCCAGGTGCAGTTTGCCCAGGATACGGCTTACATGGGTGCGCACGGTCGGCTCGCTGACCGCGATCCGGTCCGCAATCTCCTGGTTGCTCAGCCCCTGGGCAATCAATTGAAGCACCATCATTTCGCGCGCCGTGAGCGCTTCCGGGACAGGCTGAATCTCGACTGGGCGCGCGATCTCTTGCAGGAGCTTGCGGGCAATGATCGGGTGGAGCGATGGTTCGCCGCGATGCACCTGGCGGATGGCCCGCACGAGTTCCTCAGGCGAGGAGTCCTTGAGCAGGTACCCCAGGGCTCCCGCTTTGATCGCGGGGAAAACTTTGCTGTCCGCGGAGAAGCTGGTCAGCACGAGGATGCGTGTCTGTGGCTGCCGGCCGATGATCTGGCGCGTCGCCTCGATGCCGTCCATGCCAGGCATCAGCAGGTCCATCAGGATAACGTCAGGCTGGGTCTCCTGAGCGCGCAGCACCGCTTCCTGCCCGGTGTCGGCTTCTCCCACCACCTCGAAGCCGTCGGCCTCAGAGAGCAGCGCGCGAATACCCTTGCGCACGATGGCATGGTCATCAACAATCAACACACGAACACTCGGTTTTGCCAACCGGGCGTTTTCTTCCGTCACAGGGTCACCTCAACCTTCACCCGTGTGCCCTCGCCAGGCATGCTTTCGTACGTCAGTTTCCCGCCGACGCGTGCGGCGCGTTCGGCGATGGTGCGCAAGCCGCCGTGCTCTTCGACGGGCACCGCTTGTGGATCGAACCCGATGCCGTCATCCACCACTTCGAGGGAAATGGTCGCGGCGGTGAAGTGCAGATGCACGGCCACATGCCGGGCCGCCGCATGTTTGCGCACGTTATTGAGCGCCTCTTGCGCGATCCAGTAGAGGTCGCCCTCGATCGCGATGGGCAACCGCCGCTCCCCCTCGACGCGGAACTCAGTTTGCAGACCCGCGCGACCCTCGACGGCCGCCAGGCGCAACTGCAATGCGGCCACCAGCCCTTCCGTCTCCAGCACCGGCGGGTGCAACTGAAAGATGAGGAGCCGCATGTCGCGCATCCCCTCCTGCGCGGTCTCCTGCAGATCCTGCAGATAACCGGCCGTGACCTCTTGTTTACCGGCCGCTAGCGCCAGGGCCGCGGCGTTGGCGTACAGGGTTACGCTGTAGAGCGATTGTGTGACCGAGTCGTGCAACTCACGCGCCAACCGTTGTCGTTCCGCCAGCACGGCCAACTGCTCCGCTTGCTCTTGCAGCCGGGCGTGCGCGATGGCCATCGCGGCCTGGTTGGCGAAAACGGACATGACAGGAACGTCGTCCTCAGTGAAGCCTCCCGCCTTATTCACCACGTCGAGCACGCCGATGACCGCGCCGTTGACGTGCAAGGGCACGGCGAGCAGCGCCGTGAGATCCGAAGGCCACTGGTAGACCTGGACCCGCTCGGCGGAGGCTGGATCATTCAGCAGTACCGGCGCACCCTGGCGCACAACCTGACCCGCCAGGGTGCCGTCCACCGGCACCGGTTCGACCGCCGCCAAAGGCTTACCCAAACGATGCTTGACCTCCAGCCAGGCCTGGTCGGTCAGCAGCAGTACCGCGCTGCCCGTCGCCCCGACCAAGCCCTGGGCTTCGGTGCAGACGATGTCCAGCACTTGTTCCAGGACCGTCTTCTGGAGCAAGCTCACCAACAGACGGTTGAAGCTCTCGCTCTCGGTCAGCCGTCGTTGCAGTTCATTAGTCAGTTCGGCGTTCTTGCGCGCGAGCGCCGCTCTCTCTCTCTCTCGTTCGTCAATCTCGGTCTGCAGCCCATCCAGGATTTGCCGCAGGTGCGGGATATCTACAGGGTCAGAAATCTGGTAGGACATGGTGTTCTCTCCTGTGTTGATTTTACCCGACCTAACATTTTTTTTCAACATACGAACTTCCCCATGCTCGATTTTGCGAGTTGTACAGACTCGCAAAGATGACTATAATGAGAGTAGCGCCTCGACATGGGCAGTTGCAGCTTGCATCCGCGCCGGTTTTCAAGAGGCCGCCAATCGAATTCTCACGCTTGAGGTTCATCGTCCGTGCCATCCTACTACGCGTTCAGCATCCTCCTTTCCGCCTTTCTGCTCTTCCAAATCCAGCCGATGATCGGCAAGATCATCCTGCCCTGGTTTGGCGGCACCCCAACCGTCTGGTCAACGGTCCTGTTGTTTTTCCAGGTGCTCTTGACCGCCGGTTATGCCTATGCCTATTGGCTGCTCGGCCGCGTCCGTGGCCGCTGGCAGGGAACAGTCCACCTGGGCCTGCTCGCCCTTTCGCTCGTCTTGCTGCTGGCCACGGCGTTGCTGTGGCGTTCACCGCTGACACCGCCCACCAGTTGGCGACCGCTGGACGGTGATTTCCCCGTCTGGGACATCTTCAGAGTCCTGGCTGTCTCGGTGGGCATCCCCTATTTCCTGCTGGCGACCAACAGCACCCTCATGCAGGCCTGGTTCAGCCGCGACCACGCGCAGCAGACGCCCTATCGCTTGTACGCGCTGTCCAATGCCGGCTCGCTCGTGGCCCTGGTCAGCTATCCCCTCATCTTCGAGCCACTGCTGACGCTGCGGACGCAGGCCTATGTGTGGACTGCAGGGTACACACTCTTTGTCGCCGTGGCAGCCTATCTGGCTTGGCGAATCACGGCTGGGCGCGCGGTCGCAGAGCAGCCGGGAACGCCGGAAAGTCAGCCTGGCGCGGAAAAACGCTCCCGACTCGGCGTCTATGCCCTGTGGCTTGGCCTGGCCGCATGCGCCACCACGCTGCTCATGGCGGTGACCAATCAGGTTACCCAGGAAGTGGCCGTCATCCCCTTCTTATGGGTGCTGCCCTTGACGGTGTACCTGCTGACCTTCATCCTGGCCTTTGCCGGCGGGCGTTGGTATTCCCGCCGGCCATACCTGGCCGCCTTTTTCATTCTCAGTCTCATCAGCCTGTGGATGCTCGTGAAGTCTCCGCCGTTCAGTATCAGCGCCCAACTCATCGTCTACACACTGCTCTTGTTCAGCGCGTGTATGCTTTGCCATAACGAGCTGTTCAGGCTGCGCCCCTCGCCCCGCGGCCTGTCGTCGTTCTACCTGATGGTGGCGCTGGGCGGCGCGCTGGGCGGCATTTTCGTGACCCTGGCCGCGCCGTTGCTGTTCGCCACCGGCTTCTGGGAACTGCAATGGGGATTGGTCGTCTGCGGCATCCTGCTGACCCTGGTTCTCCAGGCTGACAGCGCGCCGGTCGTGCGCAAGCGCGGAGTCAAGGCCTCTGCGCGCCACGCCGCGCCACGCCGGCGGTGTTCGCATCCGCGGCTGCGGTGTTCGTGCTGGGTCTCTTGATTGTCCTCATCATGCGCGCCATCTCCACCGACACCCTCGTGGCCAGGCGCAACTTCTACGGCGTCCTCCGGGTGTGGGAGATCAACACCGCGCAGCCCGAGCTGCTGGCCTATCAACTGACGCATGGCAGGACCGCGCACGGCTTTCAATTTGCCGCCAACGAGATTCGCAAAGTGCCCACGGCGTACTACAGCGAGCCGAGCGGTGTGGGCCTGGCGATCGCCAACCACCCGGCCCGCCCCGGCCCCTTGCGGGTGGGCGCGCTGGGACTGGGCATCGGCATCATCGCCAGCTATGGCCAGCCGGGTGACGTCTATCGCTTCTACGAGATCAACCCCGACATCATTCGTATCGCGCAGGGCGAGGATGGCCGTTTTTCGTTCTTGCGCGATTCGGACGCCGACATTCAGATCGTCCCCGGGGACGCGCGCGTTTCACTCGAACGTGAATGGGCGGCCGGCGGTTCGCAGCGCTTCGACCTGCTGGTGCTGGACACCTTCAGCGGCGACACCATCCCGCTGCATCTGCTCACTCAAGAGGCCTTCGCCATCTACCAGCAGCACCTCAACCCCGGCGGCGTCATCGCCATCAACGTGTCCAACCGCATCTTTGACCTCAGCCAGGCGGTCTACCGGTTGGCGGATGAATTTCAACTTAGCGCGGTCTTGATCGAGCATCCAGGCGACAGGCTGCAAAGCTACGACTCGCTGTGGATGCTGCTCAGCCGCGAGCCGGCGTTTCTGCAACTGCCAGCCATCGCCAGCCGCAGCACACCCCGCCCCGCCTCACAGACAGCCGCACGCCTGTGGACAGATGATTACAGCAATCTACTGCAGATCATTCGGTGAGCAACGCTTTAAATCAACCCATTCCCGTCAAGCAAACGCCTGAAGTTGCAGCCAGGCGCTTTTTCATTGTTCGACAATAAGACACCCTGGATCGAGCTGAAAAAAGTTGGAAGAGATTGACTTGTAGACATTGGGTTTTCCTTTCACTTTTATGAACAAACCTGGAGCCAGGTGTACGTCAACACCAATGGTATTCTCATTTTTGGGCAGTCACACCATGGCTGTTGCGGTTCGTCCCCTATCCCTTCACAGAATGCACCCAACAACGTGGCTGCCGCCCTCTGGAAGGATCTCACCGTAGGCGCTGCTTACAACACAGGGGCGATCTATGTCTTGCGCGGCGGTTCAGCGCCGAATCGCTTCATGGTCATTGAGTGGTTGCGCGCAACCTATTGCTGTGCGCACGGCGCGACTGATTACAAAACGTTCGAGATTATCCTGTACGAAAATGGCAACATGGATACGCGCTACCTTGATCTGATTGGCCTCCAAAGCGCGCGTGTGGGAATTGAAGACAGCACAGGCACTGATGGGCTTGAGTACACCGAGCAAGCAACGAACGGCAAGGGTGTGCGATTCACGCGGCCGATTCCAGCGGCGCGCGCACGTGTGTCCGCAACCGCCCAGGGGCAGTTTGTCTTTCCTGGCAAGGCAGCCGCGTTCCCTGTCTCTATCCGAAACACGGGCGATCTAGGCAGCGACACGTTTGATCTGACAGCCTCTTCAGGCTGGCAGGTTTCGTATTTTCAGCAAGATGGCGTGACGCCCCTGGGTGATACGGACGGAGACAGCCTGGCAGACACGGGGCAGCTGCAACCAGGTCAAGCCATCGCAATCAGTGTTGCCGTGCAGACGCCGCCGAATGTCGGTATCGGGGTCTATAACCAGGCCGCACTTTTCGTCACATCGTCGCGCGACACGAATGTGAATCGCACCGCTGCCCTCAGGACCTCTGTGCCGGCGCCGTTCCGCCACGCCTACCGTGACTATGGGGCAGGTAATGGCGTCAACTTATACCTGGCAAGGCCGGGAACTCAGACGACCCGCAGGCAAAGCCCACGACAGTACGATGGGTATAGCGAAGGGAGCCTGGCGCTGAGCGCAGGCCCTTCTGGTGGGTTGTTTTATGCCTGGGTCAGGGGACGTTGCCTGGATCTGGTGTGCAGCCACACGACGAATGAGATCAAGTATGTCAATGTCAACGGTTTTGGCGAGCCAACCACACTCCCGCGAACGTTGGTGGACCACAGCCAGGCGCAGATGGACACTTACGACCAAACCCCCGCGCTCGCAACACTGTCCAACGGAACTATAGGAATCGTATGGGTCAGGACCCTGTACAATGACCAATTTCAGTTCAATTCGAATATGTTCTTCGCTGTCTTGGCTGCCGATGGCAGCGTGACGGTTCCGCCAATCAGACTTACCAATAACGCAACCTGGGGAACCTGGAATGATCTGAACGTGCCGCGTTTCAATGTGCCTCGCATTGCAGGAACTGATGACAGGTGTCGTGGCCTGCGCCAGACCTGCGCCTCTTGGGAGGCGGCGAGTTCGACGTTGTTCTCAGGCTTCCGACCGGATCTTATGGACACCAATACACAGTAACGGCGGCCATCAGTTCCAATGGTCCGGACACCACCCCAAGCGACAATGTGGCAACCACTCAGTTTGTGGCGTTGGACCGAGTTCGTGTCCCCGGAATTCGTATCTCCATCCCGTAGGTGACAGCGTGAGTGCTGATCGGAAAAAAGCTCAGTCAAATCTTGAGATTGATGTACCCCAGGGCCGCACGCGTGATCTGCTCGACCGGCATCACGTCAACTTCGTTCCACAACCGGTATTGCTCGGGCTTGACAGAAGTGTGAACGATCTCGCTCTTGACCCTCTGTGCCAGCGTAGCAAACGAGTTGTCCGCCAATTCCTCCAGCGCCGCTTGTTGTGCGAGAAGGGTGCGGACAGCACTCTCAGGATCAGCCACCGGTCCCAAACTCGCCAGAAACTGACTGACAAAAACAAGCCGGCAGTCCATACGGGAAAGGTCAAAACCACTCGATGTGAGCCGGCTTAGCTTACTCAGCGATCGCTTGGTTGACTCTTGTAGAGTGGTCAGTGTGTCTTGCATGCTCCGCGTGTCGCGATCCGTCTTTCCACAGACCAAGACCATGTCGAGTTGAATCGGCTCCTTGGCCTGGAACTTGGGAGCTGCCACTGACATCTCCGATTTGACAGGTTGGGCATTGATGATGGAGAACCCTGCGCCATAGACGGCACGCATCAAGGATGTCCACCCCTCTGCACGCGAGTGATGATAAGTGAAGACCAGCAGGCCTTCATTTTTAAGTATTCGGCAACACTCACCAAAGACCGCCTTCAACTTCCGGGCGAATTCGTCCGGATTTGTATCCTGTACCTCACGTTCATGGCGAGTGGTCGCAGCTCGGTCAATAAAGCCGCGCGGATAGATAGTTTGCCAGGAAAAAAAGAAGTCCGCCAACTGGGAATAGTGTACGTTATCAAAAAACGGTGGGTCTGTGACAATGAGGTCTACTGAGGCATTCGGTAAGCCGGTAACATCCGAACTGCCGCACGAGAGGTAGATACCGCGTTGATCAAAGGGAGTCTTCGTCGGCCATGAGGTACTCACCAGTCCAGAGAACGGCACCGCAGCGAAATAGGTCTTGCCGCGACTGCCCACGGTTGCTTCGAAAGGCGCCTCACGGTAGTCCAGAGCGCGCAGCAGGCGGGACTTGAAAAGGGTGGTGAATGAACCCGAGCTTTTCGGCGTTCCCCAGACGTTGGCCTCAATCGGGGTACGCTCAGGCTTCAGTATATGATGGGCAAACATGTGCCGTACGGCGCCGGTCCCTTCGCCCTTGTAGGAGGCAAACATGTTGTTAAATTCCAGGACGCCCGACAGAAGGATGAGGAAGGCGTCACGTGTCGGAGCATTATTCAGTCGGACAATTCCCTCCTGTAGCCAGCCCAGGGCGAGAAGCTGACGGTCATTGAAGAAGTTTCGCCAGTTGCGATAGTTGTAACCCATCGCTTGCCGAGTGTTGTAGCCATCCGCCAAGGATTGGTCAGGGAGCCGTATGATTCCCTGTCGCAGTTCCTCCCGCAAGACAGTCGCACATTCTTGATAAGCATGAATGTCGGCTTCCACAGCAGGGAGGTACCGTTTTTCTTCGTTTGGAGTCAGCAGCAGTTTGGCATACAGCCGATGGGCAGGAGGTTCCGCTGTTCTCCGGACAGTATCAATGATCGAGAACGATTGGGAGCACATCGTACAGGTAGCGATCGTGCCGCTGGCGGGTCCATTGTGTGGATTGAAGCCTAAGTCACATGACGGACAACGTGTCATCTTGTCTCCGTTCATCGCGGAGAAAACACCACCGCAGCCAGGGCAACAGATTTGGACTTCAGGTTTGCGGTCTGGGTCAGCATTGCGAGCAAAGACGCGCGACGCAAACAGGTCCACTCGCGCATAGCAGTGCGGACAAGGAATCCACTTGACCCAGAAGTGGTAGAGCACATCGCAGAGCGCTCCTTTGTCGTCCTGCGACTGGTATAGGGCACGGATACGTCGGCCCGTGGTCTCCGACAGCTCTAAGAAGGCATCCTGGAGCCGACGACGATTCAACGGGCCTAGCGCGACGCGCACTGCTTCGCAAGCCACTGGGTTGATATCGCGTCCCAGCGCCGTACACCCGAGCTTATGGGCCTCTCCCACAGTGGTGCCGCTTCCCATGAACGGGTCGAAGACGCTGTTCTGAGCAAAGTCATGCTTTCGATAGAAGGCATCCTGCAGGTTTTCGCCTTCGTGCAGAAAACATCCCAGGAGAATGCCTCGAAAAACCGTGCCGAGTCTGTTAGCCCACCATTTGTGGATGTGGTAGACAGGGCGATACACCTCTTTACGCCAACTTTCGCGCTCTGCTACGGTCGAAAGAAACTCAAACGGGAACGTGTCACATTCAATGAGTCGAACCTGGGACGTCTGCTCTGGCATATCATTCTTCCTCAGCAGATTCCGGGAAGATGGTTTGAGTCTCCCTCAGAAAAACCGAATCATAGGAGGCCCCTTCTTCTCGCAAAGAAGGAGGGGCGCCGGACTTGAGGCTCAGCCGCCAGGCCTCGAATCTGTGCTCTACTCCGGTCGCGGGATTCGGAATGGTTGCGAGAGCTAATTCGTTGGTCCGCAGATCGAAATCGTAACCGACGACCAGCGCGGACGCTTCCCTCCTGGTAAGCGTCCCAACCCGCTGCAACTCGCTGGTATTCAAGAACCCCTCGGGCAGGATTAGCGTCTGCATGTACGCGACGCCAGTCAACAGGCCGAATGGCGTAGGGGCCACGTACATCTTGCGGTCGCGAATCATGATGTCGCCGTAGCTGCCAAAACCTTTGACATGCCTGTTCGCGTGAACGTAATTGTGATCAGCGTTGAGAAAGTCGCCATGGCAAAGCACGAGGTCCGTTACCGGGTAAGAATCGCCATCTGGCTCTGCGGGATAGCGTCCAAACACATAGAAAATCGTGCGCCCATTGTGTATGCCAGATGGTACCTGGCTATTGCAGTCGTAGTTATTCTCTCTTCCAGGATGGGCCAATCCTTTCACCTCATAACCCTCGGCGAGGTTCACCATCCTGAAATCCGGATAACTGTTGCGACCACCTGTCTCGTAGTACACGCCGGTTTCCTTCAGACGTTCGCTCACCCAATTTTGAAAGTGGTATTCCTTGTCTTGTCGGCTCTGACGGTGGATGAACGTACCACGGCGAATCGCCTCAACACAATGCGTAAAAACCTTAACAACCGTAGAGTTGTCGGACATTGTCACCTCCATTGGAACCAACGAGAAGAAATTTGGACTGTAGTATAGCACACTTGGCTCCCTCAGCCTAGACCTCTACGGCCAACGGGTACAAATTGATCTCCAATAGGGCCTGTCACCGCCGGCAGGCGCGCGACTCCTGTTACTGGTCACTTTCGTGACTTCAACCTCGGACTCCAATAGGGCCTGTCACCGCCGGCAGGCGTGCGACTCTACAGGCAGCCGCGCAAAATTTAAGGGCTTGACCCATTCGGTGGTAAAATGGCGCCCATGAAGGAGGAGCTTTTCATGGCTTACGATAAGATTGTTATCCCCTCAGAGGGTGCGCGCATCAGTGTGCGCGAAGGAAAATTGCTCGTGCCCGATCATCCCATCCTGCTCTTCATCGAAGGCGATGGCATCGGCCCGGACATCACGCGAGCCAGCATGCGCATCTGGGACGCGGCTGTGCAGAAGGTCTACGGCGGCCAGCGCAAGGTGGCCTGGGCCGAGATTTACGCGGGCGAGAAGGCGTTCAATACCTATGGCGACTATTTTCCGCAGGAATCGCTCGCCGCAATCCGCGAGTTCTATGTCGGCATCAAAGGTCCGCTGACCACGCCGGTCGGCGGCGGCTTCCGCAGCCTCAACGTGGCCCTGCGCCTGGAGCTTGATCTCTACGCCTGCGTGCGCCCGGTGCGCTGGTTCCCCAACGTGCCCAGCCCGCTGCGCCATCCTGAAAAGGTGGACGTGGTCATCTTCCGTGAGAATACCGAAGATGTCTACGCGGGCATCGAGTACAAGGCCGGTTCCCCTGAGAACGAAAAGCTGGCGCGCTTCCTGCGTGAGGAGATGGGCGCGCGTTTCTTCGAAGGCGCAGGCATCGGCATCAAACCGATCAGCGCATTCGGCACCAAGCGCCTGGTGCGCAAGGCCATTCAATATGCGCTGGAGTATGGCCGCAAGAGCGTGACCATCATGCACAAGGGCAACATTCAGAAATATACCGAAGGCGCGTTTCGCAACTGGGGCTACGAGTTGGCCAAAGAAGAATTCGGCGACATCACCATCACCGAGGATGAACTGTGGCAGGCGCCCTACAACGGCACAGCGCCCGCGGACAAGATCGTGATCAAGGACCGCATCGCGGACATCATGTTCCAGATGATGCTGCTGCGCCCGGATGAGTTCGATGTCATCGCCACGCCTAATCTCAACGGCGACTATCTGTCGGACGCCGTGGCCGCGCAGGTGGGCGGCGTCGGTATCGCCCCCGGCAGCAACATCGGCGATCACATGGCCGTTTTCGAGGCCACGCACGGCACCGCGCCCAAGTACTCCAACCTGGACAAGGTCAACCCTGGCTCACTCCTGCTCTCCGGCGTCATGATGCTCGACTACATCGGCTGGAAAGAAGCGGGCAAGGCCATCATCGAAGCCTACATCAAGACGGTGGAGCAGGGGATCGTCACCTACGACTTCGCTCGCCAGATGCAGGGCGCCACCGAGGTCAAGACCTCCGAGTTCGCCTCGGCCATCATCGCCAATCTGTAGTGCACCGTAAAACCACTCGGACCCTAAAGGTTTTCCCGGCAAATCGGGTGGCAATTTTGCAGAGAAGTCCCGCTTGCAATGCTCACCGGCTGTCGACCTTTAGGGTCTTGATTTTCCCCGATTTTCTGAACAACCTGCGCTGCGTCATACCTGACGCGATCACAAAGGGTTAGGATGGGACATTGCACGATTGCAAGGCTTTGCCACGCACCTCGAGACACCGATCCTTCCCGGATCCGGCGAGGTTGGACGACCACTTTTAGGAGGCTAACTCGTTATGGCGGCGCTCATTAAGTCGTTTTGGCGGGGCATCACCTACCGGGGCAGTGACGGTCACTGGGCCTGGATGATGCATCGCGTCGGCGGATTAGGTATTTTGCTTTTCCTCGTCCTGCACGTATTCGACATCTACCTGATGAACCTGGGTGAAGAGACCTTCTCCAAATTCCTGTTCCTCTACAGCGGCCCCCCTTTCAAGGTCATGGAAGTCTTCCTGATCTTCGGCGTCATCTACCACGCGATCAAC
>JAYRVL010000778.1:0-2054 GCA_041918575.1 Anaerolineae bacterium
ATGCGCGGGTCAGGCACGACCACCTCGTCTTCCAGTGTAACGAGCAGCCCGAACGGCGCATTGTAGACCGTCTTCTCCAGGAAAGCGCGCAGTCCACGTGTATCTTCGTGCGGATCAATACGCCGGCGATACTTCACTTCGACGGGAATGCGCCGCGTGCCGATGGTCAGCACAAAGTCCACCTCTGGCTCGGCGCCGCGCGCCGGGAAGTGGGCCAAATCGAGGCCGGGGATGGCGCCGAAAAAATACCCCAGGGTGCTCTCCGCCAGGTGACCGGCCAGATCTGCCAGGTGTGGGGCGGACGCAAGACCATCGGGGTCGAGAGGGACGATCTCCTGCAGCCAGCTCGAGCGCAGGGAGAGGTCGCTGAGACAGATTTTCGACGCAGATTTCTTGCGTTTCAGCCGTAATTCGAGCGGCTGGACGAGCCGAATCAACAGCGTACCGTCGAGGAAACGCAGATAACTGAGGATGCGAATCCACCCGACATTGGCCGCCAGGGTTTGCTGAAT
Source organism: Anaerolineae bacterium (assembly GCA_041918575.1). GTDB lineage: Bacteria > Chloroflexota > Anaerolineae > SSC4 > Amarolineaceae > Amarolinea. Next base: position 513 of record JAYRVL010000778.1, read on the forward strand.
TTCAGGCACGAAGACCGCTGGCCCGGGCGTTTGTCCTGCGTAGCGGCAGCAGAGGCGGAACACTTCTTCGAGCAAGCGTGCGTCCCGCTTTTGTCCTCGCGGTCCCATGCGCAGGTCGTGTTGAATCGCCCGCCGGATGATCGTTTCGTTGAGATAATCGGCCATCTCCGGCCAGGGAACATCGGCCCGCTCTTGTGCGGTGGGATAGGCGCCGCGCGCTGAGAACGCTGCGAATGCCTGCCGACGTAGAGTCGTTGCCTGGCGTCCGTGTTCGACTGCCCCGCGCCAGAAATCCACGCTGGCAACGGCTTCCAATCCATTGTCAGGCCAGTAGGGAGCGCTCGCTTGACCGAACCGCAACTCAGCAATCTCGCGTAAGGACAATGGTCCCAGATCAAGGGTCGTGATGCGGCCGGCCAGGCTGTCGCGACCGGCTTCGATGCGCAAGGACGAGCTGCCGGTCACGAGGACGCGCACATCATGATTATCTACGAGATGCTTGACTTGCGGCGCCCAGGCTTCCAGGTTTTGCACTTCATCGAAAAGCAGATAGGCGATGCGGCCCGCCTGCGCGCTCTCGTTGAACGTTTGCTGCAAATGGTGCGCCTCGAACCAACGCGTGATCGCCAGGATAGGCTCCTGCAGGCCGAGCAAGCTGGAAATTTCGTCGAAGGGTACATACAGGATGCGCGTCGCTTCCACTATGCGCCCTTCGCCATCACGCAGCAGTTCCCCCATCAGTTGGCGCAGAAGCACGGTTTTTCCTACGCGGCGCGGCCCACGCAACACCGTGACCGGCGCCAACCCGCGGGTGAGCAGCCGGTGAAGCCGTCGGAAGGCCCACCGCTGAAAAGCAGGCACGCGCGGGCCAGGCCGACCTGCCCAATGGGGGTTGAGACCCGCCAGGTTCTCGGCCAACTCCGTGGGCAGAGAACCAATCGAAAGGCTGCGTTCACGATCGGTATTCATGGCATCACCTCCGCAGATGCGACAAGGTTAGCGAACCAATTCAGGATGGCGCCGATGCACCTGATTACGGAGCCGACGCACTTCATCATTCAGGAGGTCGAGCATACAGCACTTTCCCTTCGCGCAGTGCGGGCCGGATGATCGTGCCAACGATGTCGCGTCGCCGGGTCACTTCGTCCGGAGTCGCCAGAATGATGTCTTTTGGAATGGTGATGTCACGCAGCGCCACGCGCATCTCAAGTTGTTTGGCGCGCTTGGACCCGCTGAACGGCATGATCACCAACAGGTCTACGTCGCTGGCCGGGTTGGCCGACTCGCGCGCCTGTGAGCCAAACAGAATGATTTGCTCGGGATCGAAGCGAGCGACCAATCGCTCTACCATCATTTGGATAGCTTGTTGGACTGTCTGATTTGGCGTGATGTTCCTCGCTACCTGAAGTATACCATATTAGGGCCGCGGCGCCATTAGGGCCGCGGCGCCATTAGGGCCGCGGCGCCATTCGGGCCGCGGCGCCATTAGGGCCGCGGCGCCATTAGGGCCGCGGCGCCATTAGGGCCGCGGCGCCATTAGGG
>JAYRVL010000779.1:0-2112 GCA_041918575.1 Anaerolineae bacterium
CGGGGCGGCCCGGTGTGGAGGGTTTCTTGAGCCCTGGATCTATGATGGTCACATCATCCAACACTTCCACGTTTTCCACGTCTTCCACATCAATGGAAGCCGATAGACTGCATCCCAACGTTCAATCTACGAGTTCGTTGACACCGTCTTTTGGTACTCCAAGTCCTCAGGACGACACCCAGACCTACACGCCGCCCGCGCCGCCACCGCCAGCCCTTGCAGAAGCGGATGAGGTGACGATGGACGCTGACACGTCAACTGTATCCCTGGCCGCCGGCCGCGTGCGCCTCGATTTTGCTTCGCCGCCAAAGGACAGGTTGACGGTGCGCTACCAACCCCTGTCAGAGGCAGCAAAGATGTCGCCTTTTGGCCTGGCATTCGAACTGAGCGCCGCAGCATCGCCAGGCGTCTCGGCACACGCTGTAATGTCCGTCCCCTTCACTCTCACCCTCGACTATGCTGGTCTCGCCATTCCTTTTGGCGCGGATGCGGAAGGCCGACTCGCTCTTTTCATCGAACGTCCCTCGAACGAAACGGTGGACGCAGCAGCAAATCGTGCAGAGACGCTTCCGCTCCGCAGCCCGACCTGGCAAGAACTGTCACGTCGCGTGGATCAGGAGCATAAGACCATCACGGTAGCGCTGTCGCAGATGGGGCGCATGCTGCTGGCGACTACGACCGCCAGCAGCGACGGTGATTTTGCCGTGCAGCCATCCGGCGACGTCAGCGACTACCAGGTAGGCCTCTACATGGGGAACGCCACAGCCAGCTATCACTTTCCGGCGCCCGCAGGGCAGGCCGGTCCTACCCCCAACCTGACATTGGCTTACGACAGTGCTGGCATCGATGGGATGCATACCAACAGGAACAATCAGCCTGGTTGGACAGGCATTGGTTGGAACCTGGGAACAGGGTACATCGTGCGCCGCATGATCACCTGCAATTTAACGCAGGCGCCAGGGGACTTGTGTTTGTCCAACTCGGAGTATCACCTGGTTTTGAATGGCGTGAGTTCGCGGCTGATCGATCTTGGTTCCGGCCAGTTCAAGTTGCAGACTGATCCGTATTGGAAAGTGACGCGATTGACATCGGCGAATTCTAGTCACCCAGATACTAACAAAGAATACTGGCAGGTTGTTACGCCGGACGGCACCAGGTACCGTTTCGGCGCTGAATATGAAGAAATCACTGCCGGCGCCGATTTGAACTCGGCGTTCTTTGTACCGGTTTACGATGTAGCTGTCTGCCCTCCGGGTTCCTACCGGGTGTGCGACAAGGTCTGGCAGTGGAATCTGGATCGTATCGAGGACACCAACGGCAACGTCATCACCTTCTTCTATCATCAGGAGACTAATTACTACAACGCGCGCACTTTTCTGCGCCGTTTGTATGTGCGGGCGGGAAACCCAATCCGCATCGAATACAGCAAACGCACAAGCGACGCCAGCGTGGCGCCGACCGCTAAAGTGGAGTTTCTCACCCAGAATCGCTGCACAGGCGCCTGCTCGTGGCCGGCCGACTATCCTGACACGCCTGGAGATCTGCAGTGCGGCTCCACCGGCTCCTGTACCAAGAGCTATCCCAGCTTTTGGAGTAAATTGGAACTAAGTCGTATTACCACGTTCAGTTGGGAAAACGACACCTGGCGCGGTGTCAATCGCTGGGACCTGGCCTACAGTTTTCCAACTCCACCCCCTGATAGCGATGGCGACGGCAGCCAGAAAAAAATGGAATTGAGCAGCATCACCCGACGTACACCAGACGGTACCCAGAGTCTGCCACCCACCACTTACACCTACACCTGGTTGAAGAACCGCAACAATCACCCGGCCGGTGTGTCACCCATGTTCATGAGTCGCTTGAGCCAGGTTACCAATGAACTCGGCGGCAGCGTCAGTTTTGATTACGCCAGCGATTGCCCAACGACGTTGGCTAACAACATTCGCCCTCCATACGATTGTTTCGTGGCCTGGGACCCTTATACCGGCGGCGGCGGCTGGGTTATCTGGCGCAAATACAAGGTCATGCACCAAACCTGGAACGATGGTCTCTCGAATCCGCCGCGCATCTCGACATTCAGCTACACATCGCACACCTCGCATTACGACGACG
>JAYRVL010000780.1:0-1767 GCA_041918575.1 Anaerolineae bacterium
GAGACTTCGTAGGGGTGGCGACCTTGCAGGGGGAACTCTTCACGGTAGGGCAGGTTGAGTTGCTCGCCGTAGGCCTTCTCGCTGCTGGCGACGACGATGCCGCGCACCGTGGGCGTCTGGCGCGCCGCCTCCAGCAGCAGCCACGTGCCGCGGATGTTGGTCTCGAACGTGGCCACCGGTTCGCGGTTGGCCACGCCGACGATAGTCTGCCCGGCCAGATGGAAGACGGTGTCAATGGCGCACTCGACCAGCGTCCGCCGCAGCAGCGCGTAGTCGAGCAACTCGCCCGGCACCTGCTCCACCTGGCCGATCAACCCGCTGCGGACGAGCTGCGACTCCGGCTCCTGCTGGCGCACCAGACCGACGACGGCCGCGCCGCGCTCCAGCAGCGCCGCCGTCAGCCACGATCCGAGGAAGCCGGTGCAGCCGGTGATGAAGACCCGGCGACCGCGCCAGAAGTCGGCTTCCTGCTCCGCCTGACTCAAATTCGTTCTCCTATGCGCCGGGGAGGGGAACCACAGATTACACAGATTTCACAGATTAATTCTAATAATCTGTGAAATCTGTGTAATCTGTGGTTTCTTCTTAGCTGCGTTTCTTGGCCAGGGCGATTTCGGCCGCCCGCAAGGTGTTTTTCATCAGCATGGCGATGGTCATCGGCCCCACCCCGCCGGGCACGGGTGTGATGGCCCCGGCAACTTCCTTGGCTGACTCGAACTCCACGTCGCCGACCAGCCGGTAGCCGCGCTTGGCGGTGGGGTCGGGCTTCTGGTTGATGCCCACATCAATGACCGCCGCGCCGGGCTTGATCATGTCGCCGGTGATCATCTCCGTCTGGCCGATGGCGGCGATGACGATGTCGGCCTGACGGATGCGGTCGGGTAGATTGCGCGTGCGGCTGTGGCAGATTGTCACGGTGGCGTCGCGCTTTTGCAGCAGCATGGCCACGGGCAGGCCGACGATGTTGGAGCGGCCGACGACGACGGCATCGGCCCCGCGCAGGGTAATGCCGCTCTCTTCCAGCAGGACGATGCAGCCGTAGGGCGTGCAGGGGATGAACAGTGGGTCGCGCCCCTTCATGGCCAGGCGGCCGATGTTGACCGGGTGGAAGCCGTCCACGTCCTTCTCGATGCTGATGGTGTTCAGCACCGCCTCTTCGTCCAGGTGCTTGGGCAGCGGCAGTTGGACGAGGATGCCGTTGACGTTGGGGTTGGCGCTCAGGTCGGCCACGAGCTTCTCGACCTGCTGCTGGGTGGCGTCGGCCGGCAGTTCGTGGCCGATGGAGCGGATGCCCAGCTCTTCGCAGGTCTTGCGCTTGCTGCGCACGTAGGTCGCCGAGGCGGGATTTTCGCCCACCAGCACGGTGGCCAGCCCCGGCGTGTAGCCGTGGTCTTCCTTCATGCGGGCGACGGCCTGGCCCACTTCTTGGCGCACCTTTTCGGCGATGGCCTTGCCGTCGATGATCGCTGCGGTCATGGTGATTCAGTCCTTTTTGAGGGTTTGGGAATGGATGGGAAACAAAAAAGCCTCTTACCTGATGTCAGAGGCTTGCGAATGGACGTTCAATTGGCGGCGAAAACTCACCTTACTTCGGGAGCAGGTTCGTGCCCATGAACTTGTCGAGCCAGATGGCGATAGCCAGGCCGATGGTCAGGGTCGTGAAGAACATGTAGACCGGGCCGTACTCAGCCGGGTTCGTGCCGATGAGAATCGTGATGAGTACCGTCAGGCCGAATGCCACTCCGAAGGAGATAGCCGCCAGGAGAA
>JAYRVL010000781.1:0-1982 GCA_041918575.1 Anaerolineae bacterium
CAGCGGGTTCTATGACGATGTAGGCTGACGCCAGTCCGCAACGCGAATCCAATTCGTGAAATTCGTGGCAGGGCATGAATGAATTCAGAAGGATCATCCGTATACCCCATCTCTCACCTCCTCGGCCCCCAACTGATCCGCCTGACCGGCCTGCTGGCGGTCGTCCTCCTGCCCCTCTGGTTCAACCCGTGGGCCGATGTCGCGTTCGAGCCGGCCAAGATCGCCCTGTTTCTGCTCCTCGTCCTCCTCGCGGGCAGCCTCGCCCTGCTCGCCTGGCTGCGCAACCCGGCCAGCCTGACCGCGCCGCCGCGGGCGTTCCGGCGCTGGCTCAGCGCCTACCTCGCCATCATCGCCGCGGCCACCATCGCCTCGGTTGACCCGCCGGCCAGCCTGTGGGGCACGGGCGACAACCTGCACGGCGCGCTGGTTCTGGCTGCAGGCCCCCTGTTCGCCCTCCTCCTGCTGTTGTCCTGGCGCACCCTCGCTGCGCGGCAACGCCAGGTGACCGCGCTCATCCTCGGCAGCGTCCCCGTGGCCCTCTACGGCTTGATCCAGGCCCTGGGCCTCGACCCCCTGCCCTGGACCACCGACGCGGTCTCGCCGGTCCTCTCCACCCTGGGGCGCTCCAATTTCCTGGGCGCCTACCTGGCGCTGATCATCCCCTTCACCCTGGCCCGCCTGTGGGAACCGCTGCCATCTGGCCTGACGCTGACGGCGGCCCGCTGGCGCTACGGAGTCGTGCTGGCGCTTCAAGTGACCTGCCTGCTGTTGACCCAAGCCCGCGGCGCCTGGCTGGGCGCGACGGTCGCCGCGGCCGCCTGCCTGGGGCTGCTGGCCTACCGCTGGCGCGATCGGCGGCTGGCCTGGGCTGCGCTGACAGTCTGCCTGGTGGGCGGCGCCTGGCTGCTCGCCATGAACCGCATCAGCCTGGTGCGCCCGGTCACCGCGCCCGCCGCCGCGCCCGCGCCCGCGTTCAGCGACCTGCGCCTGGCCTCCGGCGCCAGCCGGCTCGTCATCTGGCGCACCAGCGCCGGCCTCATCACGCCGCGCTGGCTCCTGGGCTACGGCCCGGCCACCTTCGCCCCGCTCTTCATGACGCATTACCCGCCCGCACTGGCAGCCTGGCAGGCGGCCGCGATCGTCGCCGACCCCCACAACCTCGTCCTGGAGCAGTGGCTGACGCTGGGGCTGGCCGGGCTGCTGACCCTGGCCGCCGTCATCGCCGCGTTCTACCGCCTGACCTGGCGCAGCCTGCTGAGCGCCGCCGACCGCCCGGCGCAGGCGCGCAGCGCGGCGGCCCTGGCGTCCGTCGCCGGGTTCCTGGTCCAGGCCCAGTTCAACCCGAACGTCATCGTCACCCTCGCCATTTTTTGGATCGCCCTCGCGTTGGGAGTTGCCGAACAATCATGAACCAACGACCGCTCGCCAGCTTTTGGCGCATGCCAGCCGATCAGCGGGAACTCATCCTCCTGGACGGCATCCTGCAGGCGCACGCCTGGCACTTCGAGCGCAACCGCGCCTACCGACAAACGGTCGGCGCCCGCGGCGTCGGGCCAACCCTGGACGCCGCCGCGCTGGCACGCGTACTGCGGCCCACCGCGCAAACCTTCAAATCGTACATTGACCTGCTGGGAACCCCGTTCCCGCAAGACCGGCCGCTCGCATTCCTGGACTGGTTGGCCGCTCATCTCTCCATCGAGCTGCCGCAAGCACGCTTCAGCCAGTTCCGGCCGACCTACGGCTCGCTGGAGGCGCTCCTGCGCGCCATCGAAGTGATCTTCGCCGATTTGGGCCTGGAAATCCTGACCTCCAGCGGAACCTCCGGGCGAGCCACCATCCTGGTGCGCAACCAGCAGGCCCTGGCGCGCACCACAGAGAGCTTTTACCTGTCATTTCAGCGTTACTTCGCAATGCAGGCCGATCACCGCGCCATCTTCATCATGCCGCGGCAAACCCGCATCGCCATGGCGCGCATGGCGCAG
>JAYRVL010000782.1:0-1831 GCA_041918575.1 Anaerolineae bacterium
TCTCCCCCTCTCACCTAAATCCCATCATCTTCGGTCGGGCCGGCTGGCGCCCCCGATCCCAGGCCCATCCTGGCATCGTACGTCACCTTCACCACGGACGGCAGCCCCTCACCGGCCGGATAGACCAGGCCCGCGTGCTTGAGCGCATGATAGCGCCCCCAACTGATCGGCGTCAACAGCTCGGCCGCCAGGATCGGCTCTTCGTGGCGTTGGCGCTCGTATTCGTCCCACAGGCTGGCCGGCAGCACCTCGATGCTGTCGAACGCCCGATAGAACTGTTCTTCCAGTTCCGGTGCGGCCTGGAACGGGCGCAGCGTGCGAATGCACACCGCCTCGAACTCAGTGGCTGCCTTGCTGAAGGCTGCACGCCAGCGCGTTTCCACCTCACCCGCGTAGATTTCATCCAGCCACCCGCCCACCGCGCCTTCATCAATGCCTTGATCCTGCAGCCGCTCCAACACAGCCAGCGTGCGCTGCACCAGGAGCGCATCATACACCTTCTGCCCATCGCTCGGCTCGCGGAAGACATGCACAGGCGCCAGGTCGCGCTGCCGCCGCCGCCGGTTGACGCGGCCAAAGCGCTGAATCAAGGCCTCCAGCGGCGCCGGGTCCGAGTAGATCGTGTCCAGATCAATATCCAGGCTCACCTCCACCACCTGGGTCGCCACCAGGATCAGCGGACGGCGCAGCGCGCTGTCTCCGCCCGTTGCCTCACGGATCAGCCGCTCCTTGCGGGCGCGGTCGCGCAGGTTGAAGCGCCCGTGCAGCAGCTCGATCTGAACGCCCGTTCCTGCCAGCCGTTCGCTCAGCGCCGCGAACAGCGCCTGCGCCCGGTCCACCCGGTTGCTGGCAACCAACACCGACTTGCCGGCCCGGGCATCGGCCTCGATCCGATCCAGCGCGGCGTCGGACAGAAGTTCGCCCGGCAGCAGCCGCAGGCGATGACGCTGAAAGGCCTGGAAAAGGCCGGCATCGGCAATGATCTCGGCCGGCCCGGCCAGCGCCTCACGCAGCCACTCTTTGATGAGCGAGGGAAAGGTGGCCGACATCACCAGAAAACGCGCGTGAAAACGCTGTGCGAGAAAACGGATCGTCGTCAGAATCAGCGCCAGGCGCTCCACCTCATACGCGTGAATTTCGTCGAAGATGAAGACGGCGTCGTGGTAATCACTGAACAACGCCTCGTAGCCTGGCAATCGGTAGAACCCTTTGAGAATCTGATAGGGGCTGAAGATGCGCACCGGCTGCTGATTCAACTGCGCCAGGTTCAGCATCCAGCGCGCCTGGGCCGCGGCCTGCGCCGGCTCGTCCGTGCGTTCCATCAGCAAGCGATAGAGTGAGAGCAGCCCGCGGCCATGCTGCAGCCCCACCTGATCGCTGCCATAAATCAAGCCCAGCCGCAGTTGCATGGCGTTCATGCTGGCCTGATAGGGCAGCGTATAGAAAAGGCGTGGCACGCTGCTGGCGCTGCGAGCCTGGCACGTCGCCCAGAGGAGCGCGGCCTCCGTCTTGCCGCTGCCGGTGGGCGCGGTCAGCAGCAGCGACCCCAGCGTCTCCCCGGCCTGGCGTTGGTGATCGAAGAGCCTGTCCGGGGTCAAAAAACGGCTGCTGAGCACAGCATCCGCGGCGAACACGGGTGGGGGCAGGCGCGGCGCGTGCGCCGAGGCGCCATGGTCGGCGTTGATCATAAAACCACGCAAGGCCAGCGTGGCCACAATCGTCCCGGGATCAGCCTGACGGCCCCGACTATCATGGAAGCGGCGATAGACCTGCAGCCAGGCATAGATGCGTGGCGCGCCCTGCTGCCGCACCAGGCGTACCGCAGCGGTCA
>JAYRVL010000783.1:0-5108 GCA_041918575.1 Anaerolineae bacterium
CGCATGAAAGACTTGCTGGCCGATCTGAACGCCCATGCCGATATGGTCATTCTGGACACACCGCCGGTTGTGGCCCTGGCTGACGCGGCGATCCTCTCCTCGCACACCGACGGCGTGCTGCTCGTGCTGGATGCGGGGCGGACGCGGCGTGAGGTGGCGCGGCGGGCCATGGCCAGCCTGGGGCAGGTCAAAGCACGGGTGATCGGCGTGCTGCTCAATCGCGTACCAACACGCGGCGCCGGTTACTACTACTACAACTATTACTACTATGGCCGTTACACCAACGGTCGTGATGGCGATAGCGCCGGACAGAGCGGCCGCCGCCGCAATCGCCGCCGCTTTGGCCGTGGACGCTCCACAGCGCCCGTGGCTTCGCCATCCGCCTCACGTTCAGCGTCGCAGTCCTGACGGCCGACGCAGCGCCTGGGCAGACAGGCGCTCTTGATCGTTCTTCGGCGGGACCTGTGACCTGATAGTAATGTTGATCGTAAGGTGAGTTATCTATCATGGTGAAGCTCTCAGTCGCTGGGAGCGATTTGGAAGAGGCGCGCGTCAACGCGGATGGGTGATTTTTGGCTCTGGCGCCGCACAACCCGGCTTCGCGGTTGCCGGCGAGCGCAAAAGAGGAATTGAGACAACGAGCAGGTGTGACGACGCTCTACGCCACGCTGCCCCAACCCGACGCAGCCTCACCCTAAACTAACTGACGGGAGGAATTGAGACAATGAAAGTACGCATGAGAGAGTTACGCGGTGTTACGGCTGATTTGCATGGCCGCCTGCGAGAGCACGGAATGCAGGACAGCGACCAACTGCTGGACGTTGGCCGCACGTTGGTGGGCCGCAAGGAACTGGCAAGCAAGACCGGCGCGGACCCAAAGCATATTTTAGAACTGGTGAATCGCGCGGACCTGGCCCGCATCCGGGGGATTGGCTCTGCCTACTCCAACTTGCTTGAAGAGGCGGGTGTGGACACGGTCAAAGAACTGGCCACACGTCGGGCAGACAATCTGTTTGCCAAGCTGTTGGAAATCAACGCAGCCAAAAAACTGGTGGGCCGCACCCCCACGCAGCAGATGGTGCAGGACTGGATTAGCCAGGCTAAAGAATTGCCAAAACTCGTCGAGTATTGAGCATTTACCGACCTGAGACCGCGTCGAGCGACGCCGCTTCATCAACTCCAAAAACTCCAAAAGCGAGGCGCACCCAAATCGGTGCGCCTCGCTTTTTTGTCGCGTGCCATGCCTTCACCGTAGGTCACGCCGGAGGCGTGACGACGCGCTCCCTTGCGTGCCATGCCCACACCGTAGGTCACGCCGGAGGCGTGACGACGCGCTCCCTTGCGTGCCATGCCCACACCGTAGGTCACGCCGGAGGCGTGACGACGCGCTCCGCGGCAGAGCCTGCTGCTGGCGTCCAACGTCGTCCGGCCAGGAGGTTGGACCTACGGAAACTAATAGGCGTTGTTGTTGCGTCGCGCGGCGTTCAGCACTGTCTGGATGATGATCTTGAAATCCAACGCCAGGGACCAGTTCTCGATATACCAGACGTCGTACTTGGTGCGCTCCACCACGGAGGTATCGCCGCGCAGGCCGTTGACTTGCGCCCAACCGGTAAGGCCGGCCTTCTCGCGATGGCGGTCCATGTAGCGGGGAATGCGCTGGCGAAATTGTTCGACATAGACCGGCCGCTCTGGTCTGGGGCCGACCAGGCTCATGTCTCCGACCAGGACATTGATGAACTGCGGCAGCTCATCGAACGAGATGCGCCGGATGAAGGCGCCAATGCGAGTGCGCCGTGGATCGTTCTTCACCGTCCACCCCGGCCCACTGGACTCGGCATCGGTGCGCATGGAGCGGAACTTGAGCATGGGAAAAGGCTTTGCATCCAGCCCCATGCGTTCCTGCACGTAGAACACCGGGCCGGGCGATTCCAGTTTGATGAGCAGCGCGGTCAGCATCATCACGGGTGAAATGAAGAGCAAGGCGAGGCTGGCGCCGATGACATCAACGGTGCGCTTGAGCGCCAATTTCCAGCCACGTAGCGCCACATCGCGCACGGTCAGGAGCGGCAGGCCGCCGAAGTCACTGATGCTGACCTCGTTGGCCATGATCTGAAAGACATCGGGGAAGACCCGAATGCTCACCTTTTCGCGTTCGCACATCGAGACGATGCCCAGGATTTCCTGGTGACTGGCTTCAGGCAGCGCGATGATGACCTCATCCACGCGATGGTCTTCGATGATCTGCGGAATATCGGCCGGCGTCCCCAGGAGCGGTACACCGTCCACGGTCGCCGTGTTGGTGTTGGAATCCACCAGGCCGACAATCCGGTAGCCCAGGTTGGGCGTGTGCCGTATTTTTTGCAGGATCATGCGCCCCGCGTCTCCGCTTCCGATCAAGAGAACGCGGCCTTGCCCAACGCCGCGCGCCTGCAGGATGCGCAGCCCACGCGTGACCAGGATGCGCCCCAGGGTGACGAGCAGCAGGGTCAAAGCCCACAGGTAGATCATCATCCAGCGATGATAGTCAATCTGGTCGCGGAAGACGAGCGAGGTGAAGGCGACGCTCATGAGCGTGGCGATGGAGACCGCGCCAAAGAGGGTGTAGAACTCGTCGAGGTAAGGCGCGTTGTGCCGTCGGTAGTAGAGCCGCTGCATGAAGAAGACAATCAGGACGCTGGCGACCTGCAAGGGCAGGATGGGCAGGTAGTTGCTCAGGGGGCCTACGCTGTCACCGGCGGTCGCCAGGCGCAGGCGGTGCGCCAGCAGGAATGCCAGGAGAGTCATGAGGGTGTCCATCAGGACCAACACCGCAACCAGCGTGAACTGCGAACGCTTCATGAGACTCCTGCCTGTTCCGAGACGCGTGCGGCCTGGGGACGACGCTGGCGCCAGGCTCTGAATCTACGTCCGGCCATTGCCAGCGCGCCCCGCAGCGTAATGCCCCCAAGCACCAGGATGTGCATGGGCCAGGCGGTCTGCGCGGCATAGTGCTTGCGATAGAAGATGGCCATGGCGCGATAGAACTCATAGCGGGCTTTGTCGCTGTGCTGGCTGGAGGCTTCTTTGTAGTGCAGCACAGTTACCGCAGGGTTGTACCACACCTTCCAGCCCGCCTGTTTGATCCGGTAGGCCCAGTCAAGGTCTTCGCCATACATAAAAAACGTTTCGTCCAGCAGACCCACCTGGGCGATGGCCGCGCCGCGCACCAGCATGAACGCGCCTACGACAGAATCAAGCTCGGTGACGACATCAGGGCTGAGATAGGTCAGGTTGTAGCGGCCAAAGACCGGGCTGCGAGGAAAGAGTTTGCTGAGACCGATCATGCGGTAGAAGGAGACGGTCGGTGTGGGGAAGGAGCGCCGGCAGGCCATATCCAGGCTGCCGTCGGGCCGCAGCAGTTTGGGGCCGGCCACGCCGCAGTTGGGCTGCGTCTCGCAGAAGGCCAACATGTCAGCCAGCGCGGTGGGCGGAACGATGGTGTCAGGGTTGAGCAGAAGGACAAAGCGCGGCGCGGCGCGAGCGTCGCCGGGAACCTCGTCCTGAAATCCAACATGACGCAGGCCCACGTTGTTGCCGTAGGGGTAGCCGCCGTTGACCGGGCTGGCGATCAGGTCTACCTGCGGAAACTCCCGGCGCACCATGTCGGCGCTCCCGTCTGACGATGCGTTGTCAACCACGCACACCCGGTATGAAAAATCGCCCTTGCAGGCAAAAACGGAAGCCAGGCAGTCGCGCAGCAGCGCGCAAGTGTTGTAGTTGACGATAATGATGGCTAGATCGAGCATGGTTCCTCGTGCGACCCGAATTTTAGCATGAGGCGCGAGCGCGGTCAAAACCGGCGGCTGCGGCGCCAACGAACGCCGACCGGGTAGCCGATCATTTTGGCGCAATCGCCCACGATGCGAATCACCGGCACAAGCCCCAGGGTCAGCAGACGCTGCGGCCAGGGGAGCGGTTCCCACGCGGCGGCCAGGCGCTGCCAGGGGCGGCGATGATAGGCGAGAAAACCGAGCAGCAGGCCCAGCCAACCGACGCCGCGCGCGGTCTGTCCCCACAGGGCATGGCCGAGCAGGGCCGGCAGCGCCAGCAAGTAGGTGACGTAACGGATGGCGTGGCGCCGGCGCCAAAGGTCAGCCTTACCGTCCCCGCGGGCGTAGTGGTAGTACTGTCTGAAGAAGGCGGGCAGGGCGCCGCGAGGCTTGAAGTGCGCCACCGCCTGCGGCGCCCAGGCAAAGGGGCCGGCCACTGCACGCAGGCGGAAGTCGAAGATCAGGTCTTCGCAGTAGTCGAGCCATTCAGGGTAACCGCCGGCCCGCTGCCAGGCGGCGCGGGTGAAGGCAACCGAGCGACTGGAAGGCAGGAAGGTCTGTGGATTGATGTCGGCCAGGTTGGGCAGGACCGCGGCGCCCATGGCGATCTCGAAGGGCGTGGCGGCGTCGGGTTGGAAGAAGCCGGCCACCACTTCGATCGGCCGGCCAGGGGCGCCGACCGGTTGGCTGAACGGCGCCAAGAGCGCGGCCAGCCAGCCCGGTTCCAGCCAGACCCCGGCGTCGGTGGAGGCGATGATGTCATGACGGGCCGCGGCAATGGCCCGGTTGCGGCCCTGGCTGATGTTGCAGCCCGGCTCCACCAGCACACGCAGCGGCAGACGATCGCGGTAGGCGTGGAGGATGGCGACGGTGTTGTCCTGCGAGCCGCCATCTACGATGATGACCTCATCGGCCGGCCGCGTCTGCGTGAGCAGGCTGTCGAGCAGGCGGCGGATCGCGTCGCCTTCGTTGAGCACGGTGGCAATGACAGTGACGAGTTGGTGGGTCACAAGCATGTCCAATGAACCACAGAGGCCAGATATGCATTCCCGGCCGATTGACGGCAGGAACGATGATCTGGCCTCTGTATGGCGAGCGTTGACGAAACCGCCCTGGCCCGGTCAGACGATGGGCCAGGGCGCTGAAACGACGGTGGCTTAGCGCAGCGCAGTAGCGCTTAGCGCAGCGCAGTAGCGCTTAGCGCAGCGCAGTAGCGCTTAGCGCAGCGCAGTAGCGCTTAGCGCAGCGCAGTAGCGCTTAGCGCAGCGCAGTAGCGCTTAGCGCAGTGCGGCTTCC
>JAYRVL010000784.1:0-1919 GCA_041918575.1 Anaerolineae bacterium
ATCGTTCATCGTTCATCGTTCATCGTTCATAATTTCATCTATGTCGGACAAGACGTATCTGCAATTCGATCTGTTGATTGACCGCGATGCGGCGGGCTACCGGGTGCGTGTGCTGAACTCGCCGGCCGGCCAGGCCAGCGCCGGCCTGACCCTGCCGCTGGACTTCGCCGCGGCCGCGGACTGGTCTACACTGGCCGCGGCCCGGCTGCACGGTCAGCGCCTGTTCGAGGCGGCGCTGGCCGGCGATGTGGGCGCCTGCTACCGCCGCAGCCTGGACGAAGCGCGGCGCCAGGGCGCGGGGCTGCGCCTGCGCCTGCGCCTGGCCGACGCGCCCGAACTGAGCGCCTGGCCCTGGGAATTCCTGTTCGACCCGCAGCAGCACCGCTTCCTGTGCCTGACGCCCGACATGTCGCTGGTCCGTTTCCTGGACCTGCCCGCCCCAGAAGCCCGGGCCGCGGTCAAGCCGCCGCTGCGCCTGCTGGTGGTCATTGCCAACCCCACCGACACGCCTGCGCTGAACGCGGCGCAGGAATGGGCGCGCCTGGTCGCGGCCGTGGAACCGCTGGAGGCGCGCGGCCTGTTACAGGTGGAGCGCCTGGAGCAGGCGACCCTACCGGCGCTGCAGCGCCGATTGCGTCAGCAGGATGTGCATTTGCTGCACTTCATCGGCCACGGCGTTTTCGATCCGGTCGGCCAGGAAGGGCTGCTCATCTTCGAGGATGACGCGCGGCAGAGCCGATTGGTCAACGGGGAAACCGTGGGCGCACTGCTGGGCGGCCAGCCGCCGGCGCTGGTGTTTCTCAACGCCTGTCAGGGCGCGGCCAGCAGCAGCGGCAACGCCTTTGCCGGCGCCGGCCAGAGCCTGGTGCGCCAGGGCATCGCCGCGGTCATCGCCATGCAGACCGCGATCAGCGACACGGCCGCGGTGGCCCTGAGCCAGGAATTTTACGGCGCGCTGGCCGATGGCTACGCGGTGGACAGCGCGCTGGTGGAAGCGCGCAAGGCCGTGTTTGCCGCGGGCAACCCGGTGGAATGGGGCACGCCGGCGCTGTTCATGCGCGCGCCGGATGGCCGCCTGTTCGATGTGCAGCCCTTGAGCCAGGCCGAGCGCCAGCAGAACCAAATTTCCGCGCTGCTGCGCCAGGCCGCGGTCAGCCAAACCGCCGAAGACTGGCCGGTTGCGCTGCAGAAGCTCCAGGCCATTTTGCAGCTCGATCCCCATCAGACCGAAGCGGTCAATCGTCTGCGTGAGGTGCAGCGCCAGCAGGAGATGGCCGCAGCCTTTGTCGGCGGGCAGGAGCACTACAACGCCGGCCGCTGGCGGCGGGCGCTCGACTATTTTCTGCGCGTGCAGGACCTGGGCGGCAACTACCGGGGTGTTTTCAGTCTGCTGGCGACCGTGAAGATGAAGATTGCGGAGAGCGAACCGCCCGCGCCCGGCGCTGCGACCGCGGGCCGCCGACCCGCGGCGAGCGACCAGGTGTACGGCCCGATCCTGAAGGCGCTGACGGCCGGGCGCCTGGTCCCGGTTTTGGGGCCGGGCGTCAACCTGTGCAGCCGGCCTCCCGGCGTCGGCTGGCAGACCGGCCAGTACCTGCCCACGACCGATGAGCTGGCTGCCTACCTGGCTGACTCCTTTGGCTATCCCCTGGGCGAGCGGCCCAATCTGGCGAAAGTGGCGCAGTACGCGGCGGTCATGCGCGATGTGGGACCGCTCTACGAGGAACTGCGCCCGGTCTTCGACGCCGACTATCCGCCGACGCCGGTTCACCAACTCCTGGCCGGGTTGCCGGCCGGCCTGCGCAAACAGGGCTGCGCCTTTCCGCATCAGCTCATCATCAGCCTCAACTACGACGATGTGCTGGAGCGCGCCTTGCACGCGGCCGGCGAACCGTTCGACGTGGTGACCTACGTGGCCG
>JAYRVL010000785.1:0-4365 GCA_041918575.1 Anaerolineae bacterium
CAGCGCCCGTCTGCGCCGGTGATAACGGTCATCCGCGGGCCGCTCCCATCCGCCGCCCACACCTTGGTGCGCACGCCGGACTGCGGCGCGCCATCCGCGTTCGTCACCTGGCCCTGCAAGCCGGTGGACGCGCAGTCTACGGCGCCGGTGATGATGCCTGTGACTTGGTACTGCCAGGCGGCAACGGCGAGCGGCGTGGTCACCCAGGGCAAGAAGGTGCGCAGTGTGCGGCCGGCGCGCGCCAGCGTCACATCATCTACGAAGACCAGACCGTGATAGCCGCCCGCGGCTTGCTCTACCTTGACGAAGACGGTGGTTTGCGTGGCCGCAGCCGTCGCGGTGACCGTCAGCGTGGCCCACGCGCCTGCGCTGCCTGCGCTGCCTGCGCTGCTCCAGACCACCGATGACGCCAGGGGGTCGCTGCCGCCCAGGGGATCCAGGCCGATGGTCTTGGTGATGCCGTCCACGCTGGCCGGCGGATAGACGCGGGCCGTGGCGGCCAGGCTGTCTGCGGGGAGCAGATCGCCCGTGACGGTCTGGCTGATGCCGGCGACGAAGGCGCCCTCAGCGGCCGCCAACACCTGCCAGCGGTTGCGCGGCGGCTCCACCTGACCGGCCTGGAAAGCCAGCGTGCCGGTGATGACAAAGGGGGTCCAGTGGCTGCCAACCATGCCGGCCACCCCCGCGACGGTGACAGGGTCGAAGCCGGTCTCGAAATCGCCGTTGAGCAAGGGCAGCGGCGCGTCAGCCGCAGGCACGACCCTTGCCGAGGCGGGCAGCAGTTGGAGCAACACGAACAGGCCGAGGACAAAACGGATCGTGGTCATGGGTACCCTCCTGCCAGGGGCGAGGCAATTACCCTGATATGAGAGTGCATTCGGGTCAGGGCAGGGCGGAGTATAGCATGGAAATGGGGGGTCGCCAAAGCGCTGCGTTTGTGGTCAGGAATTCCAAATAAGGTCAAAATAAGGTCAAATATAGGCGTTGATCGGACCTGGATTGGAGGCTTCAGCCGGTTTCTTGGCCAGCAAAGCCGCAAACTGCACCGGCTAAAGCCTCGATTCCGGTCACATTTGGAATTCCTGGTTTGTGGTCTGCTGGCTGGAGTCGAAAGCGGAGTGGGCGGCGCAGCCCCGGCGCGATGGGACAGGCGGCGCAGGCGTGCAGCGGGTAGGCAAGGCCGCGGCTTGCCCGGCTTGCGTCACGATGCGGCGGCAATAGGCAGGGTGAAGGAAAATGTGCTGCCGTGACCTGGCTCACTGCTGGCGGTCACGGCGCCGCCGTGCGCCAGCACCAGTTGTTTGACAATCGCCAGCCCTAGCCCGGCTCGACCGGTTTGACTGCTGTGCAGGCGGTCGGCGCGGTAGAAGCGATCGAAGACATTCGGCAGGTGTTCGGGCGCGATACCGCTGCCGGTGTCATGCACCGCAACGCGGACACAGGGCGCTTCGGCCTGCGCGGTGATTGAAATGGCGCCGCCGGCCGGTGTGTGGGCAAAGGCATTCTGCAGCAGATTGCGCAGCACCTGGCCCACGCGCTCCCGGTCCGCGTCCACCTGGGGCAGGTCGCCCGGCAGGTCGGCCAACAGGGTGACGCCCTTTGCGTCGGCTGATGGCCGCAGCATGCTCAGCGCTTGCTCAACCAGCCCAGCCAGGCCGATCGGCTGGCGCAGCAGCGTCAGGCGTCCGGCTTCTGCCTGCGCCAGCTCCTGCAGATCAGCCACCAGGCGGCTGAGCAGCATCGTTTCCTCGTACAGGCTGTCCACCAACGCCACATCCGTGTTGACCAGGCCATCGCGCGCGGCGTCCAGGTAACCGCGCAGGTTCGTCAATGGGGTGCGCAGCTCGTGCGCCACGTCGTTGACCATGTGGCGCCGGAGCTGCTCCTGGTGGCTGAGGCTGCCGGCCATGGCGTTGAACGCGTGCGCCAGTTGCCCGATTTCATCGTCTGTTTCCACGCGCACCCGCGCTGTCAAGTCGCCCTTTTCCATGCGGCGGGCGGCGGCCGTCAGGCGCTGCACCGGACGCAAGATGCGCCCAGAGAGCAGCAGCGTAACCGCCACCGCAGCCAGGCCGGCCAGCAGCGCGCTCAACAGCAGCGAGCGATTGAGCGCGGAGAGGAAGGCGGCATCGGCCTCACGCGGGCCGGTCAGCGGGCCGAGGTAGAGCGAACCGACGCGCACGCCGCCGGTGACCATGATGGCGGCCGGCGGCGGCCAACTGCGCTGCACCGGCTGACTGAGCAGCGCCCGTTCAGAATCGGCCACCACATGACCGCGTTGATCGGCCACCACGATGCGCTCGTCGGTGACCTGCGCCAGGCGTTCCACTTCCACCTGGGCATCTTCCCAGCCCTGGTTGATGGTGTAGGAGCGCGCCAGGACAAAGGCGATGCGCCGATTGGTCGAGGCGCCGCCGCTGGCGACGTAGCGTTGAAATTCACCGGTGGTGCGCTGGCGCGCCACAATGGCCGTCACGCTGACCGCAATCAGCACGACGAGAATGATGGAGAGCAGCAGGCGCACGCGCAGGCTATGCAGCATGATGCCCCTCGAAACGGTAACCGAACCCGGGCACGGTCATGATGTAGCGCGGCGCCCCGGGCTGCGGCTCGATCTTGCGCCGCAGATTCATGATATGGACATCTACCGTGCGTTCGATCCCGTCATAATCGAAGCCAAAGGCGCGGTCGAGCAGCTCCGAACGACTGAACGCCCGGCCCGGTTCACGCGCCAGGGTTTCGAGTAGGCGGAACTCCGTCGGCGTCAGGTTGACCGGTTGCCCGCGCGCGGCCACATCGCGCCGCACCAGGCTGATGGACAGGTCGCCAAACCGCAGCTCGCCGTTCGAGTTTTCGTCGGGCAGGGTGCGTCGCAGCACCGCGCGCACGCGCGCCACCAACTCACGGGGATTGAAAGGCTTGGTCAGGTAGTCATCAGCGCCGAGATCAAGGCCTAGGAGCTTGTCATCATCGGTGGCGCGGGCGGTGAGCATGATGATGGGGACGCGTGATTCGGTCCGCAGCAGCCGGCACACGTCGGCGCCGTCCAGCTCAGGTAGAAAGAGATCGAGCACGATCAGGTCTGGCTGCTGACTGCGCGCCAGCTCCAGCGCCTCCTGTCCATCGAATGCCTGCAGGATACGGTAGCCCTCCCTCCTGAGATAGAGCGACACGAGCTGCACGATTTTCTTATCGTCATCAACAACCAAAATGCTTCGACTCATCATCAGTATTTTATGCTCGGATTGGCGCGATGGGCGGGCCTTTACGGCGGAGATTGCCGCTGAGGCCTGCAATGCAAAAAAAGGTCGAAACTGGCAGAGGAGCGCAGCCAACGGCCGCGCCCCCCTGTAATTCAGGCGAACAATGTGGTGCTTGCAGCGATCCAGCCGTTGTCAGGGGCGTGCGGCCGATCGCCCGTTATTCGCTATCCCCTCCTGTCAGGACGATGTGCCTGTGGTCGGAGTCGAAGGCGTGGGGCTCTTCGGGGCAAACAGTCCGCCGCCGAAGCCATGCATGCCGCCGTGGCGCCCACGTCCACCGAAGCCGCCCAGGGGCATGTAGCCCTTTTCCAGCCCCTGCAGGAGCCAGTCGGCCTGGGCCTGCGTCATCATACCATCGGTCACGGCCTGCGCGATGCGGTCCTTCATATCCTGGGTGCGCGCCGCGTTGATCGCGTCAGTGACATCCTGAATGTCCACGCCCTGCGCAGTGGCAATTTCCTCCAGCGTCTTGCCGCTGTGCAACTGCTCGAAAAGCTCGGTCGGCGTCAGTTTGAGCGCCGCGGCGATCGCGTCGAAGGTGGCGGTGGAGCCACCATGCCCGAAGCCAAAGCCGTGGCCAAACCCGTAACTGTACGGCGCCGTTGGGGTAGTTGCTGCCGGGGGTGTGACCGTCTGCGCCAGCGCGCTGCCGGCTGTCACGGCGCCAAATGCCACGACGAGCGCCAGAACGCTCATCACGATAAGTGTCTTCTTGATCATCTATAGACCTCCTGAGTCTTGTCTCTGCACGGACACGGCTGGGGAATCACCGTCCGTCAGTTCAAGTGTAGCAGAGGGCTGTTAAGATTTAGTAAAGGAAAAGTTGGGATAGTGTTGTATACTGCAAGCGGGAATAGACTTCACTTTTCCGCCTGAGGAAACAGGCGCAATTCGTGCCCGCTTGCGGTATATGCTACAAAAACATTTCCTCTGGGCAACCTTGATTCATTGACCCAATTTTACCCCGCTCGCAAGCCCAGGTCAAGCTTTGTGAAAGCGAGTTGGCAAGTTAGAAACGGACCATCTCCCCGTCGCCCCGGCGCCCCGGGGCCCCGGGGGCCCGGGGGCCCGGGGGCCCGGGGCCCCGGGCGGCCGGGGGCGC